>JAYTEI010000060.1:0-9302 GCA_043735445.1 Akkermansiaceae bacterium
GGGTCAGCTTGGGATCGACGAGGTAATCCTTGGCATAAAGGTCGCGAATTCTCGCGGCAGCGACGACCACACTCAGACCGCCGACCTCGACAGAGCCGATGAGAGGGAACGAGGCTTGGCCGGTCTTGAGGATGCGGACCTGAACGGACAAATCGGGTTCTTCATACACGGCAAGGCGGATCGTGTCGTTAGGCCGCAAGGTATAAGTCGCATCTTCCTTGCCGGCGCCAAACGCGGCCGCGGACATCAAGACTAACAAGATGAGACGGAGCAATCCGGAAATGCACATGGGTTTCTTCAAAATACCAAGGGATGATGGGTGTGGACGATTGCTGTGAGTGGACGATCGGAGGCCGCAGCCGGATGTTTTCGCTCAAGCGGCGGAGGGATAAGTTTTTCCATGGCAACAGGCCAGCTTAAAAACCGGAGAACCGCGGTCGAAGTGGAATGGCATGGCAAATCCGAGGATTATCTATCAGAAACCGCGGCTGATGCCAAAGCCTGCCTGGAAGGAGTTCCATGTGTCGGTGGCACTGGCACTCTGGTCGCCATAGCGGAAAAACAGGCTCCCATAACAGGTATTCGAGAAAATGGCCATGCCCAGCGAACCGTCGGTCGTGAAAAAATTCCGGTCGTTCGCTGCTCCGCCTGACCCGTTCGCGGGACGCTGGGACTGATTCGCATCATAGCCGACGCCCAAGTTGAGAATCGCCCGGCGAACCTTGCGGTGGTAGCCAACCCTCAGCGAGGTCACCTCGGTGAACGCACCCGCCAGCGAAGGATCGGCCTGGGTATCGCGATACAGGGAGAAATTCATGCCCCACAGCTTGGAGGCTTCATAATTCAGGCCGATCGCTGCCGAGAACGTGGGATCCGCCGTGCCGCCGTCTTGATAACTCGCGAAATCCATGCCGACGCGCGAATTGAGCGCCACTTTTGAGCTGAGCTTGTAGTTCACCGTCAGCGTGGGGCCGATTGAAGTCCGGCCCGTTTGCGAACTGCCGGAAATGTAGGTGTAGCGCAGGCCCGGCCCGAACTCGGTGAGCGGCGAGTATTTCCAAAGCGTCGAAGTCCCGACCGCAAAATTCTGGGTATCGCTGTAGGCTACGCCGCTCGCGGTGGTATAGCTCTGGCTCATGTCGCCTTGGAGGGAGGTCTTCGGGCTGATCCGGTAGCGGGCGGTCAAATTGGTCGTGTAGCTGGTTTGAGTGACGAAGGCGGAGGAATAGTTCTGGTTGCTGCCCCGATCAAGAGAGACGCCACCGGTGAAGGTGGCGCTGAATTTACCCCCTTCGTAGTTGGCGACTACACCGCCACCTTGGTTGTAGCCGCTGAAGGCTGACTGACTAAAATATTCGTTGTAACTGCCACGGTAACCGCCACCGAAAGTCAATCCAGAGGACTTTGACAAGTAATCGACACGCCCGCCGAGAGTGAGGATGAAGTCATCCAGGACCGGGGCCAACGGCAGTCCGGGACTCCGGGATACGTTAGAATCGTAAGTGCCGGATAGCGAAGTCACCACGCTAAAGCCGTCGAGGATCTTCCCACCCAGCCCTGCGCCCGACCCAGCGGAGCTTCCAGATACCCCGTCGGGTGCGCCGGGAAGCATCGAGAAACCACTTGGCGCAGTTGGGACAATCACCGCAGCGGCTTGCACCGGTGCATGAAGCATCATCGCACAGTGGCAACCCACGCTGCAACAAATTCCCAAGTAGCGCTTGGGTCCGGCCCTGTTTTTCATGGGGGTTTAGTTCGAGAGGAGTCGCGGCGATCAGGAGCACGGAATGCCGCTTATTGGCTTTATCCCGAAAAAAGCCGCTCCTGAAATGGAGCGGCTTTTCGTCTGAAAAATCACTTACGCATTCCCGCGCTTAAGCCCTGCGGCGACGGAGGAAGGCGAACGAGGTACCCAGCAGACCCAACAACGCTGACGACGGCTCTGGAACCACGCTGATGTTGTCGATCGTGATGGAGTTGTTTCCAAGACCGCCATTGCTGGCACTGTCCCAGTTCACCGCGAAGCTGTTGATCACGTCGGAGGCTGAAGCACCCGCCAAAAGCCCTGACGAGACCGGGGTTCCGGCATTGGTGAGTGAATAACCCACGTTGAGACCACTGGCATAGGTATTCAATCGGAACTGAGTGGGAGTGCCAGCGGTCAAGGAACCGATAAGTCCTCCGGTAGCAAAGGCACTGCTCCACGAGACGTCATACTGCGTAGGCCCACCCGAAGGAGTGAAAGTGAGTGTCAGAAGATTTCCCGAGGTGGCATTTAACACAAACGAGAAATTGTTACGTTGACCCACTGTACTTTCGGTGTAAGAGGTTTCGATTGCGAAGTAAGTCGGCTGCGGGGTAACGCTGACCAACGGCACACCAAATGAGCTGTTATACATGGATGTCACGCCGCCCAAAGTGGACTGCACACCGCCAACTGTGGCTGACTGGGCACTTGCGTCCCAAGTGTATGCGTCAAGGATGACGACTGGCCCTTCAGCAGGGATGGCTGGTATCCCGTTGGACACGATCCATGAACCCTTGCCATTCATATCGCCGAACAGCGGGCTGTAGCTTTCAAAGTTGTCCACGAGAATGGCAGCATGGGAGCCGCCGACGAGTGAAAGTATAGCAGCGAATGAAAAAATTGAGCGCTTCATAAAGTTGAAAATAAGTGGATTTTGGAGATGATTTTGTGAAGTAAATTTACATTCCGCTCACAGCAATGGGCGGTGTGGGCGTTGCAGGCGGACGCGATGCACGCGCGGCACTGACAGGAAGGACGGCGGCAAAACCGAGGACGGCGAGGGTGGCAACAACTAGCTTGCGTGGAGATGGAGTTTTCATGACGGGGCACTCATACCGGGCAAATAAAAATAGGCAATCGAAAAAAGTAATAAATTTGCGAGCGTTCAATTCTTTTCGAGGACCGCCTGCTCCACCATTTCGAATTCATCCTGAAATAAGCAAACACTGCGTGCCGAAAAATTGAAAAAGAGCGCACCTGTGCAAGCCATTTCTGAATCAGCGCCGGGTTCTTAGGCGCATGAAATAGCTCGGTTGGGCGATGGGTTTAGCCACCGTGGCCCGGATCACCCTCGTGGATCCGTCATCGGAGACGATTGACTCAGCGAGTGGCGTCACTGGAGACCATGACAGTTCATCCGCCAAGTTGCTGGAATCTTGGAGAGTGTAGTCAATATCCAAAGCATGAAGATTGCGGCGATACGTGAAGGCCAAGTTACTGCCGATGGGGTCAAACCCCACTGGGGATGAATTCCCCGTGAGCGGGTTCAGATTGGATGCATATTCGAGGAAATTGCTGAGGCCATCGCCATCGGGATCCGCAGCGTCGGTGGTTTTTTCGGGAGGAAGGCCGGAACCAGCGAAAGTCGCGGTTTGCCAGGACGCGAATGAGTCCCCGATATGTAGGCTGCCGTTAGCTTGTCCCTCATAATTTGAATTGGCTGAGGTTGCCGTGACCGGATAGGTGCCGAGTGCTGAGGGAGCCACAGAGGATCCCGCGTAGGCCACGCTGGTGGTAATTCCGCTAGGGGTGGTGCTTACGGTTACGGATTTTTGAGTGCCGTCGCGGATCTGGGTAAGGTTAGTTAGGCTGACCTCCAGAGATGCTTTGTTGATTACACGGGTGGAAGTTGAGGGACTATCCGTTCCGAAGGCAGCCGCCTTGGTTTTGACTTCGTAGGTTCCTGCATTTTGCGACGCAGTGGTAGTCGCGTTCGTCGGGATTGTGCGAAGTCGTAACATCGGCCCGGTGAAACCTGCAGATGACTGCCAACGCCAGTCTTTGAAGGGCAACGAAACTGCCAAAAGGGTGCTACCGACCAGTTGTGTTCCTGGCCTCGCGATGTTGAGCGAATCGTAAGGTCCGCTGACACCGACGGGATTCGTGCCGTAACTGCTCGTGTTAAAAGTAACTGCAATCCAAACGTCCTGCGGCAAAATCACGCCATCGGGAAAGCTGAACGGAACCCGAAAGGCATAGCCGTTGTACGAATAGGCCGTGACCCCGTCGGCAAGTGTCGATGGACGCCACGGGATTAAGGCTTGGACTGTCCTCGAAGTGAGCAGGCGGTATGACTCCGTCACGCCGTCGTTCGCATAGTCGTAAAATGACAAGGTCACGGGGTGGTAATAACCGCCGCTGTCCCCGGGGACGGATATACCCGGCTTGGGGGTCACCACCAGATCAGGATGAGCATTGGCCCAAGGCAGGAATCCGTTGCTCGGATTTGTGTCGTATCTCGCCCAAGAGACAAGCGTAACGTCGCAGGAATCGAGCTTACGAGCCGTGCCGCCGAGGCTTGCATATTTCGCCAGACCTGAATAGCCAACGGCTTGCAAACCCGTGCTTACATAACTTAAATCAAGCGCGTCGGGGCCATTTTGAAAAACCACCTGCGGGGTAGCGGCGGGTTCGGGATTTTGGGTGTTGCGATAGGTGATTTCCGTCGCTTGGCCTGAGGGCAAGACGCTGGGATCGAGTCCTTGGGCGCTGCCGTTATAGGTCACCGTCTGAGTGCCGGATGGCAAGGGCGCGAGCGAGCGAGCAACATTCAGCGGTCGGGCAATCCAAGCAGAATTGTAGGTCGCGTTGCCGGTGTTGCTGGCGATGATGGAGGTTTGTCCGGCACCTAGAAGGGTCACCAATCCGCTGGAGGATACGCTCGCCACCGCAGGATCGGAGCTTTCCCACTTGGTGATCGGAAGCCCGCTGCTCGCGGTGGCCGTGACGGTGAACGGCGCATCACCATAGGTCTTCGCCGCCAATGGGTCTATGATGATCGTCTGAACCTGGCCTGCCATGGAGTTTCCGGTGAGGATCGTGGCGGTCAAAACCACCACCCAATGGATCGAGCGGCATAAATTTCCATGCCCTGTCGGGGCCGCAACTTGGGAGTAATATCGAGACATGAGGTTTTTAAGAGCGTTGAAGGTCAAACAGAGCGGACTATGGGCGGTTGTCATGCTCGAATTTTTTAATAAAACAAGGAAAACCTTAAAATTCACTCGGCTGGCATCCCACCAGTGGATCAATCTTCTCATTCCACCCTGCTCACCAACCACCCACTACCCCATCTAACTCCAGGTGAGTTCGCTGTTATGGAGGCGATAAACCAAGTTCCGGATGATTCTTGCCGAAGTTAGAAGCCGCGTCCTTGGAACCTCGCTTTTCCCAGATTTGAAACAGAGACCGGCGCACGCTGGCTTCGTTAGCTGCCGCTAGCAGCCGAGGCATTTCACGATCCAGCAGGATTACCGGGGCCGAGCGCGCCCACAGGACAACCAGCGACAAATCCCCTCCCGCGAGATCGAGGGCTGCGGAGGCTAGGAAATCGTCCTTGCTCGCCGTATCGAGCACTCTTTGGTAGGTAAATGCCGTCCCAAATGAACTGCCAGGGAAACGGGATTTCTCTCGGGCTGCACGTTGCAAAGCCTCCTTCCACAGAGAAACCACCTGCCCTGGATCCTGCACATGCCAGGCCCGCGCCTGTTCCATCGGAAGATTTACGCGTGTCGGCTCCAAGCGGCGCTGGATCACAAATGCCTGGTTGGCGATGGCATGTTTGTCATCGTAATGCAGTGCAAGCGAACTGCGGACGGAGTGGAGATAGGGATCGAGCGGAGTCACTTCGATGGCGTGCTTGACTCTCAAGAGCGCCATTTCCAGCGGATCTTCGGCTGGAATCGGCTCGTATTCCCGGCCTTCGGCCTTGGCCCAATCGTAGGCAGCTTGATCCTGATTATAGAGTGCTTTTGCCTCAAACATCGACTGCCGAACTTGCTCCGATGGAAGGACGCTCCGTTGCCCCCACTGGGCTTGAATCAGGAAAATGCCCGCGATCGTGAGAGTCAGCCCGAGTCCGCGCCAGCAATGCCCCGACAGACGCGAAGCCACAGAACATTCCCTGACATCCTGCGCCCGCAGCGACGAAGCCAGCAACAGCGCCGCCGCCCACGCAAGACCGACGCGGTGGCCCGGCACGTCGAAAATCCCGTGCAGACCCAGCAGCAACGCGGCCACGATGCAACCGGTCCGCAGAAAGCGTGAGCTGCCCCGCCGAGCCTGCCTGATGGCGGTGAAAAAAACGGCGATCACGCCCGCAGCGAGACAAAGCGTGGCGGGCCAGCCGATCTCGGCGAGCATCATCAGCCAATCGCTCTCGGGATGAAGACACTTCGCGTCGTTGGAAGCGTTGATCTTGTTGCGATATTGCGGAAATACTTGGGCGAACTGGCCCGGCCCCACCCCGGTCCAGGATTCGTGGCGAATCATTTCCAAGGTGTCTTGGAAAATCGCGATCCGGCCATCCGCCGGAGGCTCGGGTCGCGGAAGTGCGCCCTCAGTGAAAGGATTCTCAGGCTTCGTGCCGGGAACCGTCGCGGGGCCGGCCATTTGCTCGACGCTGGTCGTCAGGCGCTTTTTCGCAGTGGAATCCACGATGAGAAAAGTGCCGGAACCCGCGATCACGATGAGGATCAGTGCTTTTCCCACATTTCCGTGGAGCTGCCGGAAACCTAGCAGCATCGTCCAGAGAACGAGGCCGACTAACACCAGCACCACCCCGGCCCGGCTTTCTGAAACGGCGTGCAGGGCGTAGAGGCAGACGCTGACCGGAATGACGGACAGCAGGATTTTCCAGAAATGTTTCCGGCGGATCGCGTGGGCGAGACTGCCGAGACCTGCAAATGTCCCCATCACCAGCAGGGTAGCGGTGTGGTTGCGATTCGGGAAAAACCCGAACAACTCACCCGGCTGATGCAGCACCAGCGCCGCCGCTGTCCAAGCACCCACCCCGAGCGCAAACCCGAGCGCAAGCCGTTGGTGGCAGCGTGAATCGACCCGATGGCCGAGCAAAAACAACGCCACTCCACTCGTCACGGCGAAGCCTGCCATGACCTCGACCGCCAGCCGTGCTTGGACGAAGTGACTCGCCCCAGTTGCCAGCCCGAGTTTTTCCAAATCACTGCGCCACGGTGAAATGTGAAACCACTCCCGCGGCAGGAATCCGACTAGGGAAAACAGCACAAACCCGGCGACCAGCCAGCCCCACACCCGCGGCAGCCGGACCACCGGCGGCCACAGCAGCATCAGCAATCCAGCACCAGTCCACAGAATCCCCTGCAAGCCTTGCGGCGACATTTGCGGAAATGCAACGGCCAGCAAAACTAACACCAGCATCCCTGTGAACACTCTCCCGGATCGACGTTCGTCGGATGCGGAGGCAGCGGGGCATTCTGGATTTCGATCAGGCATCGGTGGGTGCGATGGCGCAAGCTAGGGTGCAAATCGAATCGGCAGGAAGGCAAATCTTCAGCCCCGCGCCTCGACCAACGCGTTTCGCAGCCGTTCCAGCAGCTCGCGCGTCTCGGGGCTGATGCGGGCGATCCACAGACCCACGCTTTCATCGTCCGCCATGGTGGGCACGGTGGCTTTGGTCACCCGATGGGTATCGAGGAAACGCTTGGCCTCGTGGACGGTGGCGAGGTGGAAGAGTCCCGCGTAGAACCACGGTTTGGGGTCGTCCAATGGATCGCGAAGGTCGCACATCTCGCGGGCGATTTCACAAGAGCACTCAAGACGATTGTCTCCGAGGTCAGCCAGATACGAAACCCAAGCGTCGGCCTGGTCGTTCAGGTTGTTATGGACGATCCACGAGCGGTTGACTCCCCTGACCCAATCGACGGGCGGCATTTGCGCGTGATGTTTCATCGCCCGGTCATTCGGTTTTCAGCCAATCGCCGTCGGCGATCCGCTGGCTTTCATCGACGATACCGAGCCATTCCCAGACCCAGGCGCTCAATGTTTGACTGTCCTGCCGGACGACGGTGGTCTGGACCCGGCGGTATTCGCTGCCTTCAATCTCACCGGCTGATAGCCCTTCGAAAATGTCGAGGGCCGAGAGCTGATCGGGGGTGACGGAGAAAACCTCGCCATGGATTTCGTCGCCCGCGTCGTCGAGGACTAGGCCGGGATACCAGTCGATGCGATACATCCGCCCGGTGATCGTCCCTTGCGCGACAAACTCCGCCCCGGCCATCCGGAAATGGTTGGATCCACCGCGGCGCAGCGTGCCGTAAACAAACACGAGTTGGGGGGAGTTATCCATGCCAGGGCGGTTACTTTTCGGGCCGGTAGCCGATCTCGTTGTCGAGGAGTTGCTTGAGATCATCAAGGCCGATGTCGTTTTCCGCGGAAATAGGGATGATGTCGATCTTGGGGAAGCGATCACGGAAGATTGCAAGATTTTCGGCGGCTCCTTCAAGGTCCATTTTGTTGGCGATGATCTTCCACGGGAAACGGGCGAGTTCATCGTCGTATTCCTTGATCTCGCGGCGGAGGATTTCCAAGTCAGAAATCGGGTCGCGGCCTTCGCTCCCCGCCATGTCGATGACGAATAACAGAACGCGGCAACGGGTGATGTGGCGGAGGAACTCATGGCCGAGGCCGCGGTTTTCGTGGGCACCCTCGATCAGACCGGGGATATCGGCGATGGTGCAGCGGCGGTAACCGGGAAACTCGACAACGCCCACCACCGGTTGGAGCGTGGTGAACGGATACGACGCGACCTTGGGCTTGGCGGCGGAGAGCTTGCCGAGAAGGGTGGATTTGCCGGCGTTGGGGAAACCTACCAGCCCGGCATCCGCGATCCGTCGAAGTTCCAGATAGAAAACCGAGACCTCGCCCGGAGTGCCCAGCGTGTGCTCGACCGGCGTGCGATTGGTGGCGGTTTTAAAATTCCAGTTGCCCTTGCCGGGATCGCCGCCTTTGCAGAGGACGAATTCCTGACCGATTTCCGTGAGGTCGGCGATGGGTTCGAGGTCGATGCCTTCCGAGCTGCGCTCAAACTCGACGGCCTCCTGCACGGTGACCGCATTGCTGCGGAAAACGACTGTCCCGGGAGGGACCTTGCCGATCACGCGCTTGCCGCTTTTGCCCGTTTTACGGCCACCCGCGCCGTTCTTACCGTCCTCGGCGACGAGTTTCGGGTCGTAGTGATAGGCGCGGAGGTTGTCCACCGAGTTGTCCACCACCAGAATAATATCGCCGCCCGCGCCGCCGTCGCCGCCGTCGGGACCGCCGCGTGGAATGAATTTCTCACGGCGGAAGCTGAGACACCCGCGACCGCCGTCGCCGGCGGTCACATGGATGTCCACCTCATCGACGAACATCAGTGATCAGTATAGGCCACAGGGCTCGGGCCCGGCCTCAGCGGTGGGCGTGGATCTACTCGACCGGGATAACGGAAATTTTGCGGCCATGCCGGCCGTGATCTTCG
>JAYTEI010000061.1:0-4278 GCA_043735445.1 Akkermansiaceae bacterium
CTGGGTGCCGTGGGTCACTGAGATCAAGTCGGTGAATGCGGGTAAATCATTCGTCGATGAGCAACGCTTTGGACCCTACAAGTTCTGGCATCATCGACACACGTTTGAGGAAATCCCCGGCGGGGTGTTGATGCGGGATTTAGTACACTACGGGCTTGGCTTCGGGCCGTTCGGTGCCATCGCGCACGCCGTGTTTGCTAGATCCAAGTTGCAGAGCATCTTCGAATTCCGCAGGGAAATGCTGGTGAAGCGCTTCGGCGTGATTTGACGAGTGCGCGGAAATTATTGTATCACTCAGATGATACTAACGACTGAAGAACCGCTTTAATTTACTGCCTAGCGACTTTTTGGCAGCTAAATAATGAGTGAGTTCCGCAGGCTGTGTGGATTGGGCTGGAGTCAATACACCCGCCGCTTCATTGGAAACCGGAACCCACCAGCCACCTAAGCGTATTTTGTCGCCTGCCAAGGTGGATTTCATCCATTCATATCTCACCCAGTATTCGTTTCCCGAGGTCGTGGCGTAAACATCAGCGGTGCGCACCATTGCCACGCGTTGTTCGGCGATGGCATTGTCCAAAGACTCTCCCTGATCCGGTAAAGACTTTATCTTCACCAGACCTGTCGGCGGCTCTGTGCGAAGAAAACTGTCAGACAGGATCACTTGCCCTGCGGGTTGCCCGGCGGGAACTTTTATATAGATGCTGTCGCGGAGATCATCATCCGTAATTTCCCCGGCGACCTTGCGGTGGGAGTAACAAGATTTGTTACCGGAACTCGTAGTCAGCCGCTTGCCACTCGAATCAAACTTATCGATAAACCCGTTTCCCGCGATCAGTGGTGAACGCAGCCTGTTAAAGCCGCTGGCCGCCGGCAAATCACGAAAGAGGTGGTTGCTATTCATGATGCAAATCATTCCTCCATCGGCTAGATTCTCGATCAGGTTGCTGGCAAGTTTCTCGAATAACGAAAAGGGATAGAGCGATTCTAAGTTCGAAACTTTCTTACTGGCAGGATATTGGCAGAACACCGACATCGCAAAAATTAGGTCGTAAGGTCCATTCGCTGCAATGGCCTCTGGCGTACTAATAAACAATCGGCAGGCATCTTCTCGGGTATTCTTAACCGCCGCTTGAAGGGCGCTCGGATCCACATCACAGCCGAAGATCATCGCATCGGGGAAATAGGCGCGCAGAGTAAGAACTTCTGTGCCCGATGAACAACCAAACGAAAGAATCCGCAGGCGACCCTCGCCGAGGCCTGGGCCATGCTGATTACTGATTTCTGAACGGACGGTTCGGAACACGCCTGGATAACGATTTGGGGCAGTGGTGATGATTCGTTGTAGCACAATGTTTTTTTCTTTTAGTGTAGGTTTCGGGCAACGAAGATCCAGTCATCTTTGCTATATTAATTTGCGGCTGTTTAAATTTGCGACGAGACCCATGGCAAGAATTATTTGTAACTTTCTATATTGATACAATGCGCTGCATTCGACGTGAGCTTGCTATGAGTTGAGTCCCCAGCCGAGCCGTTCACAGGCGATCTCGGCGAGTGCGGCGGTGGTTAGAATAGGTCGATCCCACTCGGCGGCGGGGTGGAGTTCAAACTCGGGCAAGGCGTTCATCGGCAGCCGCAGGATCATCCCGAGTTTTTCGAGGTTATCCAAATAGCCGGGCATGAAACTCGTGAGCGGAAACTCCACGTCCACCGGATAGATCACCATCGTCGGTTTGCCGGTGGCCACCGCCTCGGTCACCATCGAGACGCTGTCCTGGGTGACCCAAATTTTCTCAGCCGCTCCGAGGTAGGCCGTTAGTTTTTTCTCCGGCTGGCGGCACCACCAGACTGCGTCTGCGAGGATCTCGGGCGGCAGCAAGTCGCGCAAGCGGTCTTCTAACTTGATCCCGCTGCGGCGCGAGGTGGTCACCAGCCAGCGGATGCCCTCGCGGCGGGCCAGTGCGGTCATGCCCTCGGCCAGTTGCTGCCAGTCGCCATTCTGATAGCGGTGGCTGCGGGAGCTGCCGCCGATCAACAGTGTCCATAGGCGAGCCGCCGGTCTATCAGCCCATGCCGCCGCAGCTTGGCGGACGATTTGCGGAGAAATTTTCGTCGGGATCACGTCCATGCGGATGTCGTTAGATTCCGCGTCGAAGGACGATGGCGAGAACGTGGTGTGAAACCAAGTGGCCGGATAGGGCTTGCGCTCGCCGAGGAAAATGAGGGGAACTCGATGTTTGGTGGCCAACGTGCGGGCGGCGAACACGCTCTTCCCACCGCTGGCAATGATCACGTCTGGAGCGGGTCCATCCTCGGCTGGCCGTTCTAACCGCAGCCAGTGATCGAGCATCCAGTCCGGCAGCGGTCTCGCCCGCTGGCCCATCCAGCACCGGCGGATGAAACCACGCATCATGCCACTGCGGCGTGGGCGACACTCTAGCTGGCGGATGGTCGCCGGCACCAGCGCCGCCAAGGCTCCCGCCAATCCCACGGATTGGCTGACATGGCCGGGGCTGCCTTCGCTGATGATCCAGATGACGCGTTTCATGGCGGCGCATCCGCTAGAACGAGGATGCCGTTCATTTTCGTGCAATGGTCGAGCCTGTAGCCGTGCCCGATGAGCAGCTTTTTCAGGGGTTCGCCGCCTTCGCCCACGATTTCGCCGATCACTAACTGCGGCCACAGCGTGCGCGGCGCGGAGTTGAAAAATGCCTCTAACACGGGAACCTCGAAGCCCTCAATGTCGATCTTCATCGCATCCACCCGGCTGACGTTTGCGGTTTGTAAAATCTCCAGCAGCGTCCGTCCCGGCACCCGGCGACCTGTGCCATCCGCGCGGATCGAGGTCTCGCCGATGTTACCCGCGTGCTCCTCGATGACGACCTCGCCGGGTGCCGGCGTGACGGCGCAGGCGCAGAGGGTGACTGATGAAGTTAGGCTGTTAGCGGCCAGATTGTGGCGCACGCGTGAGAGCATGACTTCAGTCGGCTCGACGGCGATCACCCGCAATCCGGCGTGGCGTTGGGACAGCGCCCAGAAGGTGTAGAAGCCAGCATTCGCGCCCACGTCGAGGAATACCGCGCCGGGACGTAGCGCGGTGGCCAAGGCTTTGCGCTCGGGCGCATCATGGAAGTTAGGCATGGTTAGCCAGCGCTGCTCGGTGAGATTGCCGCGGGCGGCGAGGCGCAGTTTGAGTCCCCAGATCTGGCGATCATAGACGGCTTGCGTGCTGTTTTTCACCGGCTTGCGCAGGAGAAATGCGAGTTTCCTGAACACTCCTGAGGTGGGCAGGAGGTCGATCAACTTCAGGCTAACAGCCGCGATCCCGCGTGGTTTCCAAGTGCCCCAGGTGGAAGTGGTGTCGAAATTCATGATGGCTTCACGCTTGTTAGTGGGTCACTCGCGCCAGTGTTCCTTGACCCAATCCGTGGGAAATAGGAAGCGCCGCAGGAGCCTGCGCCAGCGTCTATCACCGCCGCGCCGCTGCTCCATCATCCACTTCCAATATTCCTTCCGTGAGCAGTGCGGGGTCACCCAGGTGAACTGCCCGAGGATCGCGTCCGGCGGTTTCGGCGGGCCGGGAAAGGTGACGATCTTGGCGTCGCGCGGCAGCACGGGCGGGCGCAACCAACGCAACGGCCAGATGCCCATGCAGTGCAGGCCAAAATGTTTGGTCCATTTGTTAGGCCAGAACTTGATGCCGCCTCTCACGCCGGCGGTGACGTAGTTCTGCTCGAAGCGGTATTTGCGCGAGAGGGTCACGGGGTCGGCCTGCAAGTTTTCCAGCATGTAGGAATTCCCGCCGATGGGGAAACGGAAGACCGAAGTCTGGCCGTGCTTGCCGAAGAACCGGACCCAGTTGCGGGCGGTGATCACGTCTTGTGGCTCGCCGTAGGTGAAATAGGCGTCGATGTTAGCAACGATCACGGTGTCGAGATCGATGAACAATGCAGTGCCGGTTAGACCGCTGAGTTGCTTGCCCCAGAGTGCGATTTTCGGCCATTTTCCCGGCACGTCTGGCGGGATTTCGCAGCCGAGCGATGGCAGCGGTAGGCATTTCACTTCGGGGCGGATGCCGGTGGTGTCGTCGGTGAAACACGTCAGGGTGAAGTCGCCGGTTAGATTCCGGCGGCACATCGCCCACATGATGTTGACGTATTCGGGGCCGTAAACGGTGCCCCACTTGATGCAGATGACTTGTTTCATCGAGGAAGGGTGAGGACGGTGCGATAGACGGCGAGGGTGGAATCTAGCATCCGGGTGAGCGTGAAATCCTTG
>JAYTEI010000062.1:0-4271 GCA_043735445.1 Akkermansiaceae bacterium
GCGACCTTGAATCTCAACTACACCGGCACCGACATCGTCGCATCGCTTGACCTGGGCGGATCGGTGAAAACCACCGGCACTTACGATTCCACCAACTCCGGCGGCCTCATCACCGGCACCGGGAAAATCCAGGTCGGCGCGGCCACTGCCAACTATGCCTCCTGGGCCACAGCCCACGGGATCACCGGTGAACCTCCCTCGGGTGACTTCGATAAGGATGGTCTCTCCAATCTCGTCGAATACGCCCTCGGCCTGGAACCAACCCAAGCCAATGGCTCCCCGGGAACCTTCACGGGTCAGATTCTGAGCTTCACCAAAGGCAGCGAGGCTTTCGCCAACGGCGATCTCACCTACGAGATCGAGAACTCCACCACCCTTGAGACCTGGTCCGTCGTGGTCGCCAATAATCCGGCGCAATCAACGATTGCCTACACTCTTCCTACCGGACTGCCCAAAGAATTCGCCCGCCTCAAGGTGACCGGTCCCTGAGCGGCTAATTTTACCACTGATTACGCTGATTTTGACTGATTTTACTGAAAGAAAGGGCAGCAATTCGACTCACCTTTTGAGTGACCTTCTAAAAATCAGTTCAATCAGTGAAATCAGTGGTTACCATCTTCCCTTTTAGGCTAATAAACTCGATCAAGTCGCGGCCAAGCGTCCAGGGAGCGGTCCTATCCATGACTCCTTGTCCAAGCTTCGTGCTGCTCTTGCCCGTGCCGGCGTTCGACTCGTTCTCATTGAGCGTTCCGATGATGTGAACATCCGCCATTTTGCCAGTGGTGGATTTTCCCAGTTTTGGGAGCGAGTGAAGACGACACTTGTCACCAGCCCCGGCGGGCATGATTCGTTACTCAGACAACAACTCACCATCGACTTCCCTCAATGAATGGCGTGAAAAAGCAGAACCTGCCAAAAAAGATCTGCCAGCATTGTCAGAGGCTCTTTGCTTGGCGTAAAAAGTGGGTTCGGGATTGGGAAAACGTCCTCTACTGCAGCGACGCTTGCCGCAAGGCTAAACCCACAACGATGATCTAGAAGACAAAACAGCCCTCACAGGCTCGCCAAGAGTCGGGCCAGTCCTCACGGAAAATGGGTTCAGTGTGCAAGTCTGTAATTTCAGGTCGCGTTCGCTGAGGGATTTGGGTAGGGCAGGGGTCTTATGAATCGTCGTCGCTTTCTTGTGCTCTCTGCGGTGGCGGCTTCCGTTGCGAAAGTCCGGGCTGAGGCAGTTGCACCTTCCAAGCCGCTACTCTCATTCGGGCTGATCACAGATGTGCAATATGCGGATGCCGAGCCTAACGGCGAGCGCCATTACCGGGCTTCCATCGCCAAGCTGAAGACGGCGGTGGAATGGTTGGCAACGAAGAACCTGCCCTTCACGCTGCATCTGGGAGATTTCATTGATCGGGATTTTACGGCGTTTGGGGCGGTGCTGCCACTGTTCGAGCGCTTGGGCCATCCGGTTTGGCAATTGTTAGGAAATCACGATTACACCGTGGCGGATGGGGAGAAGTGCCGGGTGGTCTCAACGCTGGGAATGCCGCACGATTACTATCAGTTCAGTCGCGCGGGTGTGAGGTTGGTGATGCTGGATACGAACGACCGGTCGCTCTACAAATACCCGCTGGGAAGTGCGCAGGAGGCGGCGGCGAAGGCGGAGTTGGAGAAACTGGTGGCCGGGAAATCGAACGCGGCGAAGTCTTGGAACGGCGGCGTTTCCGCAAGCCAGCTTGATTGGCTTGATCGCGAGCTCACAGCGGCGGACGTGGCCAAGGAGCCGGTGATTTTATGCGGCCATCATCCGCTTCTACCAGCAGAAGGGCTGCAGGCTTGGAACAGCGAGGCGGTGGTCGCGATGATCGACCGGCATCCGTGTGTGGTCGCGTATTTCAACGGCCATGATCATGCGGGAGCGGAGGTGATGCGGAAGGGCGTGCCTTACATCACTTTCAAATCCATCCTGCACGAGCCGGAGGTGAATGCGTTTTCCGCGATCCATCTATTCGCTGATCGCTTGGAAATCGAAGGCAACGGGCGTGAAAAAGCGCGGGTGATCCCGCTGGCGCGGCTCTAACCGGCGATCCCCGCGAGCCAGAGGGCGGCGTGGATTTTGAAGTCGATGAGCTTGCCAGCGGCTTCCTGCTGCGCAAACCACTCGCGCAGTCCGGCGAGCGGGACGTGGTGGACGGTGATGTTTTCGCCCGCCACACCGCCGCCGATAGTTTCGCGGGCGAGGTCGGTGGCGAGGAAGAGAAAGGTGAATTCTGAGGTCATGCCGGCGGAGGTGGGGCTGGCGATGAGTGGGGTGACCGAGCCGGCGCGGTAGCCGGTTTCTTCTAGCAGCTCACGGCCGGCGGTGGTGGCCAGCGATTCGCCGGCGTGCTCCGGTTCGTCGCCAACTAAGCCGGCGGGGATCTCGATCACGTGGCGTTGCAGCGGGATTCGGAATTGCTCGACGAGGATGATTTCGCGCTCAGGGGTGATTGCAAGAATGCCGACGGCGGCATCGGAATTTGGGCGGCGGACAAAGTCCCAGCGACCGATGCGATAGAGGCCGAGCCAGCGGGTTTCGAAAAGTTTTTCGGGGGTGGGCATGATGTGAAATGAGGGCAAGAAACGGTGGCGTCCGGGCGTAAATGGCGATACTGCTCCCGCGCACTGATGTCCCGCTACGATTTCCAAATTCCCGTCACCTTCAAGCACCGTATTGTTTTCACGCGCAACGCGTTTTCTGTTGGGAATCCCGCGCTGGCTGAAGTGCTGAGCGAGGGCGGCGGGCGGCGGGCGATGGTATTTGTGGAGGAAACGGTGGCTGCGTTTTGGCCGGATCTGGTGGATCAGATCCAGGCGTATTTCGGTGAGCTGGATTTGGACTTCCTCGGCACCACGGTTTTTCCCGGCGGCGAGGCGGTGAAGGCGGACGATCACTTGGTGAGAGAGGTGTGGGCGGCTATCGACGCAGCCCATCTCGATCGGCATTCCTACGCGCTGGTCATCGGCGGCGGGGCGTTTCTCGATGCGGTCGGTTATGCGGCGGCCACCGCCCACCGCGGGGTGCGGCTGGTGCGTTTTCCCACCACCACGCTATCTCAAGATGACAGCGGGGTGGGCGTGAAATGCGCGATCAATGCCTTCGGTAAAAAAAACTGGGTCGGCTCGTTCGCGGTGCCGTATGCGGTGGTCAATGATTTCAGTTTCCTCCACAGCCAGGACGAGGAGACGCGGCGCGGTGGGCTGATCGAGGCGGTCAAGGTGGCGCTGGTGAGTGACCGCGAGTTTTTCGAATGGATCGAAACGAATCTAACGTCGCTGGCTGCGCTCGAGCCGGACGCGCTGGAAGCCTGTGTGGAAAAATCTGCGCTGCTCCACGCCCGCCACATCGCGAGCGGTGGCGATCCATTTGAAACGGGCTCCAGTCGGCCTTTGGATTTCGGCCACTGGGCGGCCCACAAGCTGGAGACGATGACGTCCTATCAGCTTGCTCACGCGCCGGCCGTGGCGGTCGGGCTGGCGCTCGACACTTTGTATTCGGCGCGGGCGGGCTTGCTGAAATTTTCCGTCGCAGAGCAAGTGCTGCGCGTGCTCGACGGGCTGCAACTCGCGATCTATCACCCCGCACTGGATTGGCTGGATGAGAACGGCAGGCGGCGGGTGCTGGACGGACTCGACGAATTCCGCGAGCACCTCGGAGGTCGGCTAACCATCCTGCTGCTAGAAGATGTGGGGCAGGGAATCGACGTCCATCAGTTCAATGAAGTGCTGCTAGGAGAGTGCATCAACGAGCTGCGGACCCGTTGGGAACGCCTTGGCTGAAGCGCTTTCATCGTGCTTGCATTCCCCAGGAAATCGCGCCTAGTTTTCGGAATGCGCCTCCGCTCACTCACCCAGTTGTTGCTGTTCTCAGCATTTTCCGTCTCCGTTCACGCTGCGGTATCAGTGCCTGCGGATGGCTCCGCAGCCATCCCCGCCGCCGCCGATGGTCCGTCCAAGGAGGCGATGGAAGCCTTTCAAGCAGGCCGTCACGCCAAGGCCGTCGAACTCGCAAAACCGCTCGCCGAGCAAGGCAACGCGGAGGCGCTCTATCTGATGGGGTTCGCCTACGAGTCCGGCAAGGGCTTGGAAGCCTCCAAGGACAAAGCCCTCGAATTTTACCGCAAGGCAGCCGCCCTGAAACACAAGGACGCGACTTACCGCTTGGCCTTCATTTTGCTGGCCTCCGAAAAAGAAGAGGAACGCAACCAAGCCCGCGAAGCTCTCGAAACCGCCGC
>JAYTEI010000063.1:0-9279 GCA_043735445.1 Akkermansiaceae bacterium
TAACGGTCCTTCAATATCCCGCCATGCGAGAGTGCGATCTAGCGGAAGTCTGATTCCGAGTTCGGCCCACTTTTTTTGGGTCAGCGGCGCACAGTCGGCCAGCGGATAGGCGTGGCGGGTAGCAATTTTCCAGCCGAACTGATCGCGAAGAATCCGCAGCGCGACTAGGGCGTCGCCCGCGTTATGGCCTTTTCCCAGATAGCCGACCATCGTTGCGGGATGGGGAAAAAACCGACCGATCGCGCGTCCCAGCCGCTCACCCGCCAAATTCAGGAGTTGTTCTTCGGTCCAACCGTTTTCCATCGCAGATGCCTCGCAGGCACGCGTTTCAGCAATGGTGACAGCACCCATTTTGGCAATTTCTCAGCGGATCAGTCGCGGCGATAGCGCTGGATGCCATCGACGATTCCTTGCGCAATCGTTTCACGGAACCATGCGGATTTCATCCGGCTCCGCTCGTCGGCGTTGCTGACGAAGCCGCCCTCGACCAAGATCGCAGGTAGCGTCGAATTCCGAATCACATAGAACCGGGCGTATTTGACCGTGCGATCCACGGTGCGGGTGCGCTGGATCAAGCAATTATGTACGCACTGAGCAAGGCGTCTGCCTTCCTCGCTCGAGTAGAAGGTTTCCAAGCCACTGACTTCCTGTTTCCAAGTGTAGTTGTAGTGGATGCTGACGAAAATGGCGTTTCGATAGCCGTTTCCCGTGCTGACACGTTGGGGCAGCGAGATGAAATAATCACTGCGGCGCGTCATGACCGTTTGGTAGCCCATGGCTTTCAGTTTGCTTTCAAGCCGGAAGGCAGTGTCGAGGGCGAGGTGCTTTTCATATACGCGGCCCCACTGGCCGCCGTTGTCGTGGCCACCATGGCCGGCATCGATCACGACCGTGCGGAAGTTTGCGCCGTTGGCTGCGCTGCTAAAGGCGCAGAGTGCTGCTAGAGCGAGAGATTGAAGGAATGATTTCATCGGAAGAAAAAGTTACGGTTGAAAAACAATTAACATATGTTGATATTTTTTGAAAATTGTAAAGGCAATTTACCGGACCCGTAAAAATACCTTGGGCCGGTCACCCTCAATAGGTGATAGCCGGGCGATCGGACGCCTTGCGGATCTTTGCCTTGGCCTCAGCGGCAGCCTTTTGGTCGTAGAGCACGCTGTTGCTGACGCGGACGGTGCCGTCCCCGAAGGTCATCAATTGCGGGTCTCCTTGAGTGCCGCGTTGGTGGATTTGGCGTTCCACCAGTTTGCCATCTGAATCGACTTGGCAATGCACCCACATCGTCGGAGTCGCTAGAAACAACACATGCATGCGTTGCAAGCGATCCACCGTGACGAGGGGTTTGCGCAACATCAGGACGTCGCCGAGGAGGAAAGTCCGGACGTTGTTGCCGGTCCTGTTATCGATGACTTGGGCGTAAATTTGTGATTTTTCGTCACCGCTGAAATTGAGAAGCCGGAATTCACGGGTCTGGCCGGGCTTCCCGGGGGTGCCCACTTTCTGCGTCCAGTAAGGTGAGCCGGGGCTTTGATTGAACAAAACCCGATTGCTGGAAGCGCCGCCGGTCGCGTCTCCGGGCATGTGGACTAGCGCACTGACCGAGAAGTTTCCCGGTTCGCTCAACTGGAAACATTGGGCGAGATCCACCTCACGCGACAAGGATTCCCCCGCGCGAATCGTCATTTTTCCGAAAACTGAGCGACCCTTGGGCGTCACCGATTCCCCGTGCCGGTCTTTCACGATGAAGTCGAGCCACGGGGTGCGGGCGTCGCCGGAAAAAGTGAGAATCTGGCCTGCGTGATTGGTGACGGTCACCACCACGACGACCGGTTCTCCCGCGACATACTGGGTTTTTGGAATGCTGAGAGTCGCCGAAAGCTGGGCACTCGCTAGGCCCGTCGCTGCCAAGGCCAAGAAGAGAATTCGTAAGGTCCGGATGATAATCACCAGCGAGAACTAGCCCGTTCACGGGGAGGCGTCAATCTAACCGGATAACAGCCGCTCCAGCCGTTGTAGGCATTAGAAATCGCCGTCGGGATGGAGCTGGTGGAACTTGATCGCCTCCACGGCGACTGCTGCGGCGGTGCCGAAAATCGTCTCGACGCTCGCGGTGCGAGACACCTGCGCCGCCGGGCGGGATAGCCCGAGAATGAGCTGACCGTAGTTTTGCGCGCCCGCGACGTGTTGGAGCAGTTTGAGTGAAATGTGGGCGGCGTCTAGGTTGGGGAACACCAGCACGTCGGCCGTCGGGCGGACTTCCGCGGCGGGCAACTTTATTTCCGCCGCAGCGGGATCGAGCGCGACATCCGCCTGGAGTTCGCCCTCGATGCTGACTTCGAGAAACTGCTTCATCGCCTCGTCCTGCGCGAGTGCGGCGGCGGCGGCCATGCGGCGGGCGTCCGGCGTGGCGGCGGAGCCTTTCGTCGAGTGACTGAGCATCGCCACGAAGGCTTTGCGACCGAGAAAATGGTGGGCCAGCTTGCCGGTTTCAATCGCGATCGCCGCCAGCTCGCTCACGTCGGGATTCGGAATCAACCCGCAGTCTGCTAGAAATAGAATGTCATTTCCGCCCAGATGTTTAAGGTGCGAGCCGGTCAACAGGGTCACCCCGAAAATTTTTGGGACATTGGGCAGCGGCTTGATCGTGTGAAGCAGTGCCCGGAAATAGGCGGCTGGCAGCGCTTGGTTGCCGCCGACGATCGCATCCGCCTGGCCATACTGGACCATCAGCGCCCCGAAATAGTGGGGGCGGGCGACGATTTCCGCGGGATCGCCGATCTGCATCGTGCGGTAGCGGGCCATGTTTTCGACCCGTTGGCAGAATAGCTTGAAGTCCGACGCGAGCGGCGGGTCGATGATATGGACAAATTTCAGCGAAACTGAATTCGCCGCCGCGAGTGCCCGGATGCGCTCTTTATTGCCAAGGAGGATGGGGGCGACCACTTCTTCTTCGACCAAGCGGGCCACCGCGCGAATGACGCGGAGATCCTCGCCCTCGGTGAAAACCACCCGTTTCGGATGGCGGCGGAGTTGTTCTAGGAGGTAGCGGGTGACGGAGTTGCCTGCGGTGGGCTCTGTGGAAAATTCGGACATGGAAAGTCTGGTGCTTGCAGCGTGCGGCGACTCTAGTATGGCTTCCCGCGTCCGTTCAACCCGTTTCATCCTGAAATCCGCAAGTGCCTGCTGACTATCATACCCATACGCCGCTGTGTCACCATGCCGAGGGCGAGCCGGAAGCCTATATCGACGCCGCTTTGCGCACCGGACTCACCGAATACGGCATCTCCGACCACGCCCCGCAAATCCCCGAACCCTTCGATGCCTGGCGGATGTCCGATGCCGAGTTACCCAACTATTTCCAATGGATCGCCCGCGCCCGCACTCACGCGGCTGGCCGGATTCCCGTCCGCGCCGGCCTCGAATGCGACTGGCTAACAGGCTGCCAGCCATGGATCGCCGACCTCGCGTCCCGCTACGATTGGGACTACCTCATCGGCTCTGTCCACTACCTCGGCGACTGGGATTTCGACAACCCAAAATGGCTCGGCCGCTGGGCGGAAAGCGACGTCAACGCGGTCTGGACGCACTATTGGGAAACCTACGCGAAAATGGCGGACAGCGGCCTCTTCGACATCCTCGGCCATCCGGATTTGGTGAAAAAATTTGCCCACATTCCCGCCGGCGACCTTGATCGCTTCTACGAGCCAGTCATCGATGCCATCGCCGCGTCCGGCAGCGTCATCGAGCTGAACACCGCAGGCTGGCACAAGCCTTGTGCCGAAGCCTATCCCGCGCCGCGCTTTCTTGAACTCGCCTGTTCCGCCGGCATCGGCCTGGTGATTTCCTCGGACGCGCACGCGCCACACGAAGTGGCCCGTGATTTCCCCCAAGCCATCGCGCTCGCTAAAGCTGCTGGCTACCGGGAAACCGTGCTGTTCGAGAAACGCCAGCGGAGCACGGAGATCTTGAGATAGCGGTTTGAGAGCATGTGTAGGCAAAGGCATTTGATGGTTGATAGGAAGAAAAGAGCGCCAGCCATAAGGAGCGTGAGCGTCCCGCCCACGGTTTTTATTCACGCATCATCGCTTTTTCCGCTCTAACTCCGGATGGAGCGTGTGCTGCGCCTGGGACTGCTGGGCCATCGGCTGGAACCGGTAAGATGTAGGATCTTCGCGCAAATTCGACCCGGAATCCGCTTGCTCAGGCTCTCCATGAATGGGGTCTTGTCCGAGGAGAGAGGGCGGGCTAGGATGCGGCATGAAGATGATGTTGGATATTCCCGATGAGCTGGCGCGGGAATTGAGCGCGAAATACCAGAACATCGGTCGGGCGGCGATCGAGGCGCTGGCTGCGGAGGCATACGAGAAGGATGTGCTGTCGCTCGAACAAGTCCGCCGATTGCTGGCGTTGCCCTCTTGCTGGGAAGCTCGGGACGTGCTGAAAAGCCATGGAGTGTGGCCGGGATTATCCGTGGAAGACGTCTTGTCCGACATGCAGGTGCTTGAAACCATGCGTTCGCAAGGCTCGTGATCATCATTAGCGACAACTCCGCGCTGTCCGCTCTTGCGGAGATTGGTCTTTTGGAACTCTTGCCCTCCCTGTTTGGCGAAGTGACGATCCCGGAGGCCGTTCGCAGGGAGTGCGAACATGAAGGTGCGCCGCAGGCATTGAGAGATTGGATCGCTGGCACGCCTGAGTGGATATGGATTTCCACCGACCCGGAAACCTTCTTGCCGGAAACAGCAAACCTTGGACCCGGAGAGGCGTCCGCCATCAGTCTGGCGTGGGAACACCGTTGGGACAGCCGATTGATACTCGATGAAAAGCGGGGACGACGCGTGGCCGGAGCGCTCGGGCTTCAAATGACGGGCGTTCTGGGCGTCATCGGAGAAGCCGCCAAGCAGGGTTTGGTGGATTTCGATGATGCAGTCAGCCGACTCGAGTCGGTGGGTTTCCACATGTCGGATGCGGTGGTCGAGGCAGTCCGCAGCCGGTTGGGTTGAATGTCGGCGCACCTAGCAGAAAGCGTGCGGTTCATCGATCCCGGATGTGCCAAGTCCTGCAAGTTATTCTGCTAGAAAGATAGTCCCGCGCCGCGTTGGCATCGGGTCCGGTCGGGTGCAATCCACCAGATCCCACGGTGCGAGGATCTTTCTCGGGGGAGAACTACCCACCACGCCGCGCCGAAGTCTAACCAATCGCGAACTCTATCTGTTGTGGCGCAAGTGCGCCTCACGATTCTGAAACTGCCGAGTTTCGGCTTGCAACCCAAATCTCGCTGCCCTAGAAGCTGCCCGCACAGCTTCTGACGAAAGAAAGGAGTGGGTCTCGCACCCACTCTTTTGCGTCTCCAGACATCAGCAGCGACCGCAGCCACCGCCCGCCATGACCAACGATATCGTCGCCCTCATCGAGTATTACGAAAAAGAAAAAGGAATCGACCGCGAGAAGGTCGTTGCCGCGCTGGAGTTCGCTTTCATCTCCGCCTACCGCAAAATGGTTCCCGGTGCCGACGCGATTGAAACGCTCCGCGCCGCCGTGGATACCAAGAAGGGCGAAACAAAAATTTACGCCTGTCTAACGGTGGTGGCCGACGATGACCACGCGGACAAATTCAACGAGGTGCCACTTGCCACTGCCGTTAAAAAAGCGCCTGGCGCGCAGATCGGCGATATCCAAGAGTTTAACGTCACGCCCAAAGATTTCGGCCGGATCGCGGTGCAGACCGCCAAGCAGACGATGATGCAGCGCCTTCGCCAAGCGGAGAAGGAAATGATTTACGAGGAATTCAAAGACCGCGCCGGCGACGTGGTTTCCGGCACCGTCCGCCGCTTCGAGCGCAACGATGTGATGATCGACCTCGGCAAATTCGAAGGCATCATGCCTAACAGGGAACGCGTCCAAGGCGAGGATTACAACATCGGCGACCGCATCCGCGCTTACGTCCTCGCCGTGGAAAACGAAGGCCGTGGCCCGGAGATCATCCTTTCCCGCAGCCACCCGAACTTCGTCCGCCGTTTGTTCGAGGCCGAGGTGAATGAAATTTCCGACCACACCGTGGAAATCCGCGGCATCGCCCGCGAGGCCGGCTTCCGCACCAAAGTCGCCGTTTGGAGCAGCGACCCGAAAGTCGATCCCGTCGGCGCTTGCGTCGGCATGAGAGGTGCCCGCGTTAAAAACATCGTCCGCGAACTCAACAACGAGAAGGTCGATATCATCCGCTGGAGCGATGACCCCAAGGAGTTCGTCCGCGAGGCACTCAAGCCTGCGGAACTCCGTTCGATCACCGTCGATGAGGAGACCCACACCGTCCACGTCACCGTCGATGAAATCGACCTCAGCAAGGCGATCGGCCGCAAGGGCCAGAACGCCCGCCTCTCGTCGCGCCTGATGGGCTGGGATGTCCAGGTCCGCCGCGACGAGTCCAAGGAAGAGCAGTTCAAGGAAAAAATCGGTGGCGCCGCCCACACACTCGGTGAACAACTGGGCATCACCGACGAGCTGGCTAACAAACTCACCCTCGCGGGTGGTTTCAATCCCGAACTCGTGATCGACATGCCGGCCGACTACATCGCCGCCGCCCTCGATATCACCGAGGAAGCCGCCGAAGCGATCCTCGTCCGTGCCCATGGCATCGTCAGCGGCTCCGCCGCCACCGCCTCTAACGACTGATTCCCCGACTCCCTAACATTATTCCCACTCCATCACTCCCTCGAACTCTGCCTACAAGCCGGATGCCCGAAAATAGCGACAGCCCTCCCAAGAAAACCAAGGTTCTCGATCTGCTCGAAACGGCCGCGAAGCCATCGCGTCGCGAGCGCCAGCGCAAGGAGGCCGAAGTCATTCCGCCCGCCCCAAGTGTCTTGGATGCGCAGAAGGCCAACGCGCTCGACCTGTTTGCCGAGGACAAAAAACCGAAAGTCCGCAAGACCGCACGGACCGGCAAGGCAGTCATTGGAACTATTTCCAAAATCCTCGATCAAGAGGATGAGACGGCGATCAAGGCCGCGGAAATCGCTGCTGCGCCGGTTCCGGTCGTAGCCGCCGTCGCTGAACCCGTGATCGAGGAAGAAATCCCGGATGATCCGAAACTCATCGTCATCAAACCGCCGATTTTGATTCCTGCGTTGGCGGCCCGTCTCGGGTTGAAGCCATTCAACATCATGGCGGACCTGATTAAGATCGGCGTCTTTCCGGCACCTAACCAACCGCTAGAGCCAGAGATCGCCGCGAAAATTTGTGAGATCCATGGCTTCGTTTTCGAACGCGAGAAGCGCGACAAAGACAAGGGCATCCACAAGGAAATCGTCGTCATCAAGGAGCCGGAAATCGTCGTCGAAGAACCCGTCGATTTACTCCAATACCGCCCGCCGATCATCACGATCATGGGTCACGTCGATCACGGCAAAACCTCGCTGCTAGATTACCTTCGCAAGACCAAGATCACCGCCGGCGAAGCGGGTGGCATCACCCAGCACATCGGCGCCTATCAGGTGATCCACAACGAGCTGGAAATCACCTTCCTCGACACTCCCGGCCACGCCATTTTCTCCGACATGCGCGCTCGCGGTGCGGATATCACGGACATCGTCGTGCTCGTCGTCGCGGCGAATGACGGCATCATGCCGCAGACGATCGAAGCGATCAAACACTCCAAAAAGGCCAGGAAGACGATCATTGTCGCCATCAACAAGTGCGACCTCCCGTCCGCCAATGTGGATCGCGTGAAATCCCAGCTCGCCGAACACGGCCTGCAAACCACCGACTTCGGTGGCGACACCGAGTTCGCCGAAGTTTCCGCCCTAACGGGCAAAGGCATGGACGACCTGCTCGACCTGATGGCCCTGCAGGCCGAAGTGCTCGAACTCAAGGCCAATCCTAAGTCCACCGCCCGCGCCGCCGTCATCGAGGCCCGCGTGGTTCCCGGTCGCGGCACCACCGCCACCGTCATCGTCGAGTCCGGCACCCTCAAGGTCGGCACCCCGTTCATCTGCGGCCCCTACGCTGGAAAAGTTAGATCACTCATCAACGATCGCGGCGTCGCCGTGAAAACCGCCCACCCCGGAATGCCAGTGGAGGTCATCGGCTTCGAAGAACTTCCTAACGTCGGCGACCATCTCACTGAGATGAAAACCGAGCGCGAAGCGAAATCCTTGGCAACCGAGCGCCAGGAAGCCCAACGCCTCACCCGCCTCAAGCCGCAGCACCGCAACCGGATGGAAGACCTCTATTCGATGGTCCGCGACGGTGCCGGCAAGGCCCAGCTCAAGCTCATCCTCAAGTGCGACGTGCAAGGCTCCGTCGAGGCCATCAAGAAAGCGGTGCTCGCCATCACTTCCGACAAGGTCGAGTCGTCATTCATCACCGCCGCCGCCGGCCCGATCACCGAGTCGGACATTTCCTACGCCGCCTCCACCGACGCGATCATCCTCGGCTTCAACGTCAAGGTCGAAGCCAAGGCCGTGAAATCCGCCAAAGCCGCCAACGTTGACATCAAACTCTACTCGGTCGTTTACGAACTCATCGACCAAGTCCGCGAGGCGATGCTCGGTCTGCTAGAGCCGCTCACCCGCGAGTCCGTCATCGGCCACGCCGAGGTCCGTCAGATCTTCAAACTCAACCGCGGCCGCGTCGCCGGATCGTTCGTCACCGACGGTCGCATCCACCGCAAGGCCCACGCCCGGGTCATCCGCGGCGGCACCCCGGTCTTCGATGGCCGGATGTCCACGCTCCGCCGCTTCAAGGACGAGGTCGAGGAAGTCCGCACCAACTTCGAGTGCGGTATCCGCCTCGGCGAGTTCAACGAATACGAGGAAGGCGACATCATCGAGTGCTACAAGCTCGAGAAATACGCGCAAACGCTCTGAAGAAGTTGATGGTTGAGAGTTGAGAGTTGATAGTAAGAAGGAGGCGACTCCTCTGCTCCTCACTCTTCTCTTTCAATCAACCATCAACTCTCAACCATCAACCTTCCCATGTCCCGCCGTCTCCATCGAGTCAACGAACTCCTCCGCCGTGAAATCGGCAACGTCATTCAGAAAGATTACGAATGGCACAACCGGCTCGTGACTGTTAGCGAGGTCGAAGTCACCCAGGACCTCAAGGAAGGCAAAGTCTGGGTCGGTGTGTTAGGCGGCGAGGCGAACTCGGTGATCGTGAAGTTAAACAAAGACCACGGCTCGATCCAGTCCAAGGTCATGAAGCGGGTGGTCCTCAAATCCACCCCCGTCCTGCGCATCATGCACGACTCCTCCGCCGTCCGCGGCGTGGAAATCG
>JAYTEI010000064.1:0-9200 GCA_043735445.1 Akkermansiaceae bacterium
TAGTTGCCCTGCTTGACGGCGGCGTTGTAAGACCGTGATTCCAGAATCTCGCAGGGCAGGAAAAATTTCTCGCTCATTTCCTGATGCCACTGCTTCCGCAGGTTCGATGGCGTGATGATGAGAATACACCGCTTCCGTTCCGCCCATTTCTGTGAAATGACCAGCCCTGCCTCGATGGTTTTCCCCAAGCCCACCTCATCCGCAAGGATCGCGCCTTTCGACAGGGGCGACTGGAACGCAAACAAGGCAGCGTCCACCTGGTGAGGGTTGAGATCCACCTGGGCTCCCGCCACCGCCGCCGCCAGCTTTTCAATGCTGTCGGAGGGACAGCGCCTCGTCAGCTCATAGGCGAGGTATTTGGACTGATAGTCGGTAATGCGCATCGTTGCTGTAATAAGCCTAACGGCCTGTAATATGACGGGAAGCGCAAATTCCAGGAACGTTTGGGGGAGTTTTCCCGCCAAAATAAACCCCAGCCCCGGGATTGACGCATTGCCGTGATCCCGCTGAACTTCCGGCCCGCCGAAATGCGGGCTTTGCCATGGACTACACCTCGAAAATCGCCACCAACGTCGCCTCCATCCCACGCTCGGGGATTCGCGACTTTTTCGAACTCGTCCAAGGCCGCGATGACGTCATCTCGCTCGGCGTCGGCGAGCCTGACTTCGTCACTCCATGGCACATCCGCGAGGCGGCCATCTACTCTCTGGAAAAAGGCCAGACGACTTACACCTCCAATCTCGGCCTGCTCTCGCTGCGCAAATCCATCTCCCGCTACGTCGAGGATTTTTTCCATGTCGGCTACGATCCCGCGAAGGAAGTGTTAGTCACCGTCGGCGTGTCCGAGGCCATCGACATCGCGCTGCGGGCGTTGCTCAATCCTGGCGACGAGGTGATCTATCATGAACCCTGTTATGTGTCCTACAGCCCGAGCATCGTCATGGCGCACGGCGTCGCGGTGCCGGTGGTCACCACCAAAGAGGATGAATTTTCGCTCAAACCCGAAGCCGTCGCCGCCGTCATCACGCCGCGCACGCGGATCATCTTCATCAATTTCCCGACCAACCCGACCGGAGCCTGCGCCTCGCGCGCCGATCTTGAGGGAATCGCCGCACTCGCAATCAAGCATGACCTGATCGTCCTAACTGATGAAATCTATAGTGAACTCCGCTATGATGAAACCGAGCCGCATCTATCCATCGCCTCGCTGCCGGGGATGAAGGAACGGACAATCCTGCTCCATGGATTTTCCAAAGCCTTCGCGATGACCGGCTTCCGGTTAGGTTATGCCTGCGCGCCGCAGCCGATCATCGAAGCGATGATGAAAATCCACCAATATTCGATGCTGTGTGCGCCGATCATGAGCCAGAATGCCGCCATCGAAGCGCTCGAAAACGGCCAGCCCGCGATGATCGCCATGCGCAACAGCTACCACCAGCGCCGCGATTTCCTGGTGAAGCGGCTCAATGAAATCGGCCTCGACTGCCACCTGCCCGGTGGCGCGTTCTATGTCTTTCCTGACATCCGCAGCACCGGTCTAACCAGCAAGGAATTCGCGATGAAACTCTTGGAACAAGAGAGCGTCGCCTGCGTGCCGGGCAGCGCGTTCGGGGCCTCCGGCGAGGGCTTCCTGCGCTGTTGTTATGCCACCGCGTTTGATGACATCCGCATCGCCACCGACAAGATCGAGCGCTTCGTCGGCCGGCTCTAACATGCATGACCGCCGCGCCGTCACAGCAGGATCCCGAGCGGCTCACCCGAGCGCATGTGATCCCGTTCGTGGTGTTCATGGCGTTCCTGATCCTGCTACAACTCATCGGCGGCTTGATTGAGTGGAAACACCCGGATGCCCCGTGGTGGCGGCAGGATCCTGCGCAATTTATTTACCCGATTCAGACGCTCGTCACGCTGGGAGTGCTCATTAAATACTGGCGAGTATATACATTTAGTTGGTCGGTGAAATGGTCACTGATAGGTATCGTCTTCGGTGCCATCGGCATCAGCTTCTGGCTGCTGCCTACCGCGCTCTATGATGCATGGGGACTGTCCGGAAAAACCACCGGACTGCTCCATTACCTCGGCGTCGCGGAACGCAAAGATGGCTTCAATCCCGGACTGCTCCAGAATCCGTTAGCTTATTGGACATCGTTAGTCTTCCGCTTCTTGCGGGCGACGATCATCGTCGCACTCGTCGAGGAGATTTTCTGGCGCGGCTTCCTCATGCGCTTCGTCTGCGACTGGGAAGGAGACTACTGGAAGCAACCGTTCGGTCGCGCCCGTTGGCTTTCCTATAGCATCGTCACCGGCCTGTTCATGGCCGCCCATGCCCCTGTCGATTATGCCGGAGCTTTTGTTTACGGCAGTCTAACGTATCTCCTCTGCATCTGGAGCAAGAACCTCGGAGCCTGCGTCACTATGCACGCCACCGCCAATTTCCTCATGGGTCTCTACATCATGCGCACCGGCAACTATGGGTTGTGGTGAAGTGTGGTGCTGCCGGTCACCAATCAATCCCCATAAAAAGGATGTTCTCTGCTGGGGACACCACTACAATCAGCATCAGATGATTGAAACGCTTCGAATCGAGTCCTTTAAATCCATCGCCGAGGCCCAATTGGATCTCGGCCAGGTGAATGTTTTTATTGGTGCTAACGGTAGCGGGAAAAGTAATTTGCTCGAAGCTCTCGCCGTGTTATCAGCCGCAGCGTCTGGTAAGGTGGACCCGTCCACGCTGGCATGGCGGGGAGCGCGGGCAAGCGGCTATTTCCGGCCCATGTTTGAGGGGACGACTGGTGATGCGGAGACGATCCTTCAAGCGTCGTCCAAGTCCTCATCTTATCACGTCACGCTTGCCGCGCCTGAAGTTGGGCGTTCTTTACCATGGGATTACAAGTCTGAGAAACTGACAACGGGAAAGCGTTCCGTGGCGGATCGTGCCATGCTTAACAAGACCCATTCCAGAACTGACCCACAGGTAGGTTTTGCAGCTCTCAAGATCGCAGAAGCATCACCGGATAGTCCAGCATCTGTGTTTCTAAAGTCTCTGGCGGCTTATAGCATCTACTCTGCCGATACCCCTACCCTGCATGGATGGACCAAAGACCCGCAAGAAAGAGAGCCAATAGGACTTGGTGGAGGACGTCTTGCTGAAGCGGTGGGAGAGCTGTTGGATTTGCCTGATCAAGCCGTAGCGCTTAACCAAGAATTTCATGACTGCGTAGATTGGTTTGAGTCATTTGGAGTCATTACACTTAATGTTAGGAAGACGCAGATCAATCAACGCGGATTGGCCTTCATGGACCGTTTCTTCAAGAAGCAAAAGGGCCACTGGCGACTTCTCAGTGCAAATGACGTGAATGAAGGGGTGTTATATCTCGCTTTCTTGGCTGTGTTGGGGCTACACCCGCACGCCCCAAATCTTTTAGCGATCGAAAACGTGGACCATGGATTAAATCCCCTTCTTGCCAAGCGGTTGATGACTGCTCTTTCCGAGAGGATCCTAAATGCTCCGGTGAAAAGACAAGTATTTCTAACGACACATAATCCACTGGTGCTGGACGGTCTGCCTTTGCAGGACAAGCGGGTTCGCTTGTTCACTGTGGATCGTGACAATAGCGGAAGAAGTGTCATCCGCCGATTCGAGGTGAAGGATAAGCATAGAGAAATGGCCAGCCAAGGTTGGACGCTTTCGCGCATGTGGATCAACAAACTAATTGGAGGAGTTCCTGATGTCTGATCCCTTGCGGATCGGCCTTGTCGCGGAAGGCATTACCGACAAGCTTATCATTCAAGCTGCAATCGAAAGCCTACTCGGTGAACGACGGTTCATTCTTCGCTTGCTGCAACCCGAGGAATCGATGCCATTTGAACCTTTAGCACCATCCCTAAGTCAGGGAAGGGGTGGGGTGGAGTCTATCTGTGGTGCGATGGTATGCGACAAAGAAACGACGGACGCCTCAAAGGTGATATTCTGTTTTTACAGTATGACATACTCATCATACACCTTGATGCAGATGTAGCAGGGAAAACCTACTCCGACTGCGGGATCAAAGATTCAACCGGAGATCTTCCTTGCGAAGAGAAGTGTCCGCCTCCGGTAGCTACGACAGATCGTTTGAGGTCAGTGCTATTGCGGTGGCTGGGCGAAACATCCGTCCCTACGCAGACGGTGCTTTGCACTCCTTCGAAGAGTTGTGAGACGTGGGTGATCGCGGCGCTGTTCCCAGATGACACATTGATGATTCAGAAAGAATGGGAGTGCTATCCTAAACCGGAGTTGAGATTGGGGACGAAACCGAAAGCACTGCGGGTCATAAAATCGAAGGCTGGCTATGAGGCGGTTCAAGGTGAAATCTCTGCGGCTTGGCCAAGACTAAGGGCCGAGTTATCCGAAGCCGGGCGATTTTCTGCTGATTTTGAATCTGCTGTCTGCAACCGATGATCACCGCTTCGTTACAAATCCCAACAATCTCCTGCTGGCATGGAAATTCATTTCGCACGAAATCCTTCATATACCACCAGCCCCGACGCGGGCACGGGAAGACTGAGCGAGCCAGCCTCGGCATATTCCTGCATTAGCAGCGGTTCACCGGGTCCGGTGGTTAGAACGGGCCGCAAGACTTTACCTGCCGACTTTATATCTGGGGGAAGGCGGATGACATGGAACCCGTCAGAGGTTACGCGCTTGGTATCGGACGCGTTGACCACCACCACCGCGAATGATTCGCCGTCGTCCGAAGCGTGTGCCAAGGCGAAGACTCCGTCGTCATCTTTGCTGGAATCGCTGTCCACCCATAGCGGGAGGAGCTTGCCGGTGCGCAGCACGGGCAGCTTGGTGCGCAGTGCGGCGAGCTTTGAAATGTTAGTATAAGCTGCGGAAGATTTCACTTCCTTCATCGTCGGTCCTCCTTGGTGCCTATAAAACATTATCCGCCCAGTCTCACCATCTTGGCCGACTTTACCTTTGCGATCTAGCAGATAAAACTCGGTGCCATAATAGAGATATGGAATCCCCGGCAAGGTCATCAATAAAGCTTGGGCAAGTCGATTGCGTCCTGCGGTGATGCCTGCGACGCGGAAGCGGTTGAGTCCATCGTGATTTTCGATGAAGGTCATCATCTTCTGTTGGGAGTTGAGTCCATCTGCGCCCGGATTCGGATTGTAGAACGGGCGGTTGCCTGAGTCCGTCGCAGTGCGGCTCACCAACGATTTTTCCACCGCCGCCGGTGAGCCAAGTTTGCGGCCCGCGTGACGGAGATACTCGCGGGCATTGAAGCAGAAATTGAAGTCGAGCACGGAATCGAGCGCCGGCTCCGGGTGTTGCTGCCAATCGGAACGCCATGTGTACTGGCCGAGGCGCGCGGGGTTTCCATCATAGACTTCGCCGAACAATATCTTGTCCGCAGGGGCTGCGCCGAGCTGCTTGCGGAGACGCGTGGTGAATGCATCCCAAAACTGGGGATGCACATGTTTCACTGTGTCGATCCGCAAACCATCAGCTCCCACGCTGGTTAGATAGAATTGATAAATTGCGACAAACTCGTCCACCAGTGCGTCGAAGTGCGCACCGTCCGGGGCAGTCCAGAGATCGCGCAATGAGAAGAAATCACACATGACTTCCTCACCGTCCGACTTGCCTAAACTGTCTGAGAAAAAGCCTTTGCGGCCGTAGCTATCGAGCTGTGAGAGCGTGCCTCGGGTCGCAATCTTCACACCTAGCAGTTCGGGCGGGCCATCCGGCTGGCTGCGTTTCGCATTCCACTTCGGCACATCCGCCCATTTGGCGTTGGTATGGAAACCGTCTTTGGTGAAGGGTTGGATCCATTGCTCCTTCTTCTCCACATTGAAAATGCCGTCGTCATTGGCATCATAGTAAAACACCGTGCCGGCATGATTCAGGACCACATCCTGAATCACCTTGATGCCCTTGAAGTGTGCCAGTTTCACAAAGTCACGATAGTGTTCCATCCGCCCCTCGGCGTCGTTAGTATAGAGTTGTCCCGCTCTAGATATCTTACTGGTGAGATGGGGATCGATATCTAACCAGTCTTGCGCCCAGTAGCCGTGATAACCGCTTTTTCCACCTCCGACATCGTAGCCGGACCGCCAGACATTGCGCACGACGGGCGTGAGCCAAAGCGCGGTCATTCCGAGATCGTTGAAATAGCCCACTTGCAGTGCCATCTCCAGCCCTCGCAAATCGCCACCGAAATAGCGGGAGATATCTTCCTGTTTGGAATCGTAAAGCGCCGGATCGCATCCCGCCGGGGTGTTGTTAGTTGGGTCTCCGTCGCGGAAGCGGTCGGTCATTGCGAAGTAAGTCACGTCATCACTCCACGGCCGGGCGTGGACCCACACGGCCAGCGCCCAAACAAGGAAAAGGGTTTTCAAAAGCACACCTTCCTATGTCTCTCCGAGGCTGAGGGTTGGTCTATTTCGAACGCATTTCCAAGGAATCGGGATTTTGCCCGACGGCCCAAATCTAGTTTGTCATATGCCAATCACCCTTCTGAGGATCAATCACTTCTAATATAACGTTTGACCTCGACGAGTCCGTCCCGCACTCGCTAGATGCGTTCCATGAAATTGAACCGCAAACGGAATTCTGTTGGATTCACACTAGTCGAGCTGCTGGTGGTGATCGTGATCATCGCCGCTTTGGCCGCCCTTTCGTTCACGGTGGGGCCTAAGATGTTGAGAAAGGCGAAAGCCACCGAAGCGATGCAAAACCTGCGTCAGTTAGGACCGCTGCTGAGCGCCGTCGCTGCGGACAATGAAATGAAGTTGCCCGCCATCCTTGGTCCGGTGGTCCAGCCCGACGGCACCACTCCGAATCTGCAGTGGAATGAACTTTGCCTCGCGACACTTTTTTCAGACACCAACCCCGCCGATTTTAAAACCAAGCAATGGTGGGACGGGAAAAAGGTGTTTTTGAGAAACCCGCTGCTTCAGGAAACTGCCAAGCCGCGCGGCTGGGCACCCCTCAATCCGGGTTATGCATTTAACGAAATGATCCCGGAAAATCTCGCGGCGGCGAAGGGTCCCATTCCGGCCCATGCGGACCTCGTCGCCATCAGCGTGCCTCTAGCAGCTCTGGGCGATCCGGGCCGCACGCCGCTCATCGCGCCCTGCGACAATTATTTTTACCGCTACGATGCCGCCGAGGTCTCTGGTTTTAAAAGCGGCACGCTCAAGGATCTAACGACCGATGGCAAGGTGTCGATTTTGTTTGTGGACGGTCACATCGAAATCATGACTCCCGAAGATTATGTAACTCGCAAACTGTTCGAGGTGCCGATCGTGCCGATCCCCTGAGCGTCACTCCAATTCGAGAACCTTCTTAAATCGGATCCGCGCCGCTTCCCACGCAGCAGCGTCGCCCGGAGTGAAACTGCGGAACTCGAACGAACGCCGGATCAGATCTCGGCCAGCTTGGATGTCCGGCAAATGCCCAGTTCCGATCATCTGGGTGATCACGTTGCCGCACGAGGTCGCTTCCACCGGGCCGGCCACCACCTCGATGCCGAGTGCGTTCGCGGTCGCTTGGCTGAGCAGTTCATTTTGGATGCCGCCACCACCAGCGTGCAAGCGAGCAAAGCTGAGTCCTGTTAGCTGTTGGATGTGCTCATAAACTAGCCGGTATTTCAGCGCCAATGAGTCGCTGGCCACCCGCAGCACTTGGCCTTTATCGTTCGGGATTGGCTGGCCGGTTCGCTCACAGAACGCACGGATCTTGTCCGGCATCTCTCCAGGACTCGCGAAACTAACATCATCCGGATCGATAAAGGCAGTGAACGGCGCGGCATCGCCAGCCAGCGTCGCCATTTCAGCAAATGTAAGTTTCTCGCCGTCTAACTCCCACTGCCGCTTGCATTCCTGGATCAACCACAGCCCGCCGATGTTTTTCAAAAATCGAACGCTTCTCTCCACGCCGAGTTCATTGCAAAAACCATGTTCTAACGCCTGCGGTGTGGTGATAGGCCCACCAGTTTCTACGCCCATGATCGACCATGTCCCCGAGGACAACCACAGATTCCCGCTGCCACTCATCGGGATGCCCGCCACCGCTGCCGCCGTGTCATGACAAGCAGTCGCCACCACTGGGATGCCAGCGCGCCCGATGAAATTCGCCACCTCTTCACGGATCGGTCCTATCACCGTGCCCGGCGCGACGATTTCCCCAAAGATCTTTCGTGGCAAGCCCAGTGCATCAATGACACTCCACGCCCACTCGCCGGTGCTGGCATCTAGCAACTGCGAGGTCGAGGCGATGGTCCGCTCCACCGCCTGCTTGCCGGTCAGCCAATATGCTAACAAGTCCGGCACAAATAGTAGGTTCTCCGCATTTGCCAGCGCCGGGCTGCTCTTGCGGGCCTCGGCTAACAAGTGCAGCGAGCTATTGTAGAAATTCGTCTTGATCCCGGTGCGCGCATAAACTTCCGCCTCTGGTAAAAGCGCGTGCATCGCCGCAGCCATTCCTTCGAAGCGCGAGTCGCGATATTGGTGCGGCATTCCTAGCAGCTCGCCATTGCCATCGAGTAATCCATAGTCGCAGCCCCAAGTGTCGATGCCGATTGAGACAATGGTTGCGCCATGGCGCTCCACCGCCCGGCGCAGTCCTTCGAGGATCTCGCGGTAAAGCCCGATGATATTCCAAAACGAGCCACCCGGCAGATCCGTCCCGGGATTGTCAAAGCGATGGACTTCCTCAAGATCTAGCGTGGAAAAATCCGTCTTCGCGGCGATCACGCGACCGCTGCCTGCACCTAAATCCACGGCGATGAATACTTTTGGAGAAGTCATGATTGTCTTCGCATCGTTTTTCAAGACCCCTCAGGATGCAACCCCGAAACTGCTCCGTCTTTGAAACAGGTAGAGCGAGATTGATTCCTTGCCACCGGGCGGGACTTCGGTTGGGCTGCGGTCGGAACTCTCCGCCATGTCCTCTTAGACCTCCACTATCCGGTATCGCCTCTCGGTGATGATGTTCCTGCAGTTTTTCCTATGGGGTTCTTGGTTTGTCACCCTCGGAGCTTGTCTGGATGCGAATGGCCTCGCCTCAATCATCGGCGCATCCTATGGCGCGGCACCGATCGCCGCCATCATTGCACCGTTGTTCCTCGGCTTGGTCGCGGACCGATTTTTTCCCTCTGAAAAAGTCATGGGAGTGCTGCTACTCATCGGCGGCGCGGCCCTGTTAG
>JAYTEI010000065.1:0-4226 GCA_043735445.1 Akkermansiaceae bacterium
TCGCTGCCGACGACGAGAAACGCGACATGCGTGTCCAGCCCGACGACATAGACGCCAGGTTCGCGTTTTTCCACCCGCGAGGCGAATGCCTGATAGTCCTCGCCGACTGTTAGGGCGCACGCATCCTTCGCCAGGAACGACTGCATGATGTTTCCCGAAGCCTGTTGCGCGAGCTGATAGCGGTCCACCCGGAAGCCGGCGTCTTGCAGCACCGTCGCCACGAAATACCCGCAGGCGATCTTGCCCGCGCCCGGCCCTTTCGCGGTGCCGTTGAAATCCCACGGCGTGCCCAGCCAGCAATGCATCATCGCCGGCAAGGCGGTTTCCAAAACGCTCCTCGCCTCGGCTTCCACCGCGGCACGCCCGGCGGCGTTCCTGGCCTTCTTATAACGCTCTGCTAGTGCGATGCGCCAGCGTTCCAGGTTCTTGGTCAGGACCGCGTAGGTCTTGGGATCGGGCTGCGATTTCTGGCGCAATCCAAGTTCCACCCCGCCCGCCGTGGCCTGCCACAATGCGGTTAGCGGTGCCCGGAACCACCAACCCACGCCACCGGCCAGAGCCAGCAACGCGATCGGAATGAGCCACCTTTTTCGCACTGCCGCAGCCTAACTCCGGTGCCCGGCCTGCCACAAGCCCGGTCAATGCGGCGGCGGGAATTCCCGTGGGAGCCGTGCGAGCCAATCGGCTTCGAGTCTGCATCCCTCTCATCTGCGTCCATCCTGTTCATCTGCGGTTGATTGCATCTTATTCCACTTCCTCGATGGCAAATCTCCCCACCCTTGCAATTTCCCCGCCCAGCCAAGAAACTCACCGCGATGCTCAAGCAACAACGCGCCGACCATGTCCGGCGCAGGCTCCAGGAACTCTATCCGGAAACTCCGATTCCGCTCGATCACAAGGATCCCTACACCTTGTTAGTCGCCGTGTTGTTGTCCGCCCAATGCACCGATGTTAGAGTGAACCTCGTTACACCCTCACTTTTTCTCCTCGCGGACAACCCGCTGGACATGATGCAGGTGCCCGTCACGGACATCCAAGCGATCATCCGCCCCTGCGGGCTTTCGCCGAAAAAATCGGCGGCGATTTCCGAACTCTCAAAAATTCTGATAGAGCAACACGGCGGCGAGGTGCCGCAGGATTTCGCCGCGCTCGAAGCCTTGCCCGGCGTCGGTCACAAGACGGCGTCGGTGGTGATGGCGCAATCGTTCGGCGTGCCGGCATTTCCGGTGGACACCCACATCCACCGGCTTGCCACCCGCTGGAAGCTCACCTCAGGCAAAAACGTGGTGGTCACCGAGCGCGATCTGAAGCGACTTTTCCCGCGCGATTCGTGGAACCGCCTGCATCTCCAAATCATCTTCTATGGACGCGAACATTGCAGTGCCCGTGGCTGCAATGGGAAACGCTGTCTTCTCTGTCAGGAGCTGTTTGCAAAATAGTCCGCCCGCCATCACGAGCAGTCGGGATTTCAGATTGTGGGATTCCCTTGGGGTGGAAATTGCACGGAACCCAGTTTGTTGGTGGAGATGGAGCACTCGCCTTTGCGCTTTCCTTTTTCCACGAAAGCGGTTCGTTGGGGGGCACGATGGTGGAGCAGGGCAAAACGGAAAATACATGGACGCGCGGCCAGCGCTGGGTGAGCGACGGCGAGCCGGAACTGGGCCTCGGCATCATCCGCAAGAGCGGCGATGGGCGGGTGGAAATCGCGTTTCCAGCGGCAGGCGAGACGAGGATCTATGCCATCGACACCGCGCCGCTGCGGCGTGTTAGATTCATGCCGGGCGACCGGATCAAGAATCACGCCGGTGCGGAGATGACCGTCGAGCGGCTGCGGGAAGAGCGCGGCTTGCGGATTTATGAAACCCACGACGGCGATGTCCACGAGCCGGACCTATCCGACTCTATCAGTTTCAGCAAACCGGAGGAACGCTTGTTCGGCGGCAAGCTCGACGACCACGCCGATTTCGATCTGCGCGGCGAGGCGCTCAGGCGCCGCGCCGACATGCGGCGCTCGCCGGTGCGCGGCCTAGCGGGTGCGCGGATGGACTTGATCCCGCACCAGCTTTTCATCGCGGACGAAGTGGCGAACCGCCCCCGACCGCGGGTTTTGTTAGCCGATCAGGTGGGCTTGGGAAAAACCATCGAGGCATGTTTGATCTTGCACCGCTTGATTTTGACCGGCCGGGCCGAGCGCGTGCTCATCCTAGTGCCGGAGCCGCTGGTGCATCAATGGTTCGTGGAGCTGCTGCGGCGGTTTCAGCTTTCCTTCAGCCTGTACGATGAAGAGCGCTGCGAGGCGATCGAGTATGGCGACCCGGAGTGCAATCCGTTTCTCGACAGTCAATGGGTGCTGGCCGCTGTCGATTTTCTAGCAGGCAATGAACACCGCACGGCACAAGCGCGCGAGGCGGGCTGGGATGTGTTAGTGGTGGATGAGGCACATCACCTCGAGTGGTCGCCGGAAGCCGCCGGACCGGCGTATGAGATGGTCCGCGGCCTAGCGGAGACCACGGAAAGTCTGCTTCTTCTAACTGCCACGCCGCAGCAGCTCGGGCCGGAGGGCCACTTCGCGCGGTTGCAACTTCTGGACCCGGATCGCTACGCCGATCTCCATCAGTACCGCGAGGAGACGCTGCATTATGAGGAAGTGGCGGATGTGGTGGAAGCGCTGGCGGCAGGCGCGATAGTGGATGAACGCTTGCGGACATTTGTCGCCGGGCATCACCGGTTAGAAAGCCGGGTGGCGGATTTGATCGCGGAAAAAGCAGACGCCCGCGAGCGCTTGATCACAGACTTGCTGGATGGTTTCGGAGTGGGCCGGGTGATGTTTCGAAACACCCGGGCCAAGCTCGGCGGCTTCCCGCAGCGCGAGCCGCGAATTGTGCCGGTGACGTATAAATTGGCGTGGCTAAGCACTTTGCTTGATGAACTCGGCGAGGAAAAAATTCTGGTCATCACCAAGACTCGCGAGCTGGCGGAGGAGGTGCTCGAAGAACTCCACACCGCGACCGGCGTGAAAGGCGTGTTGTTTCACGAAGATCTAACATTGCTCCAGCGCGACCGAAACGCGGCGTTCTTTTCCGAGAAGGATGGTGCCCGGATTCTTGTCTGCTCGGAGATCGGCAGCGAGGGGCGGAACTTCCAATTCGCCCGGCATCTGGTGTTATACGATCTGCCGGAAGACGTGGATCTGCTGGAGCAACGGATCGGGCGGCTCGACCGCATCGGCCAGAAAGGCACGATCCAAGTCCACGTCCCGTATTTGCCCGGCACGGACGAGGAAATCCGCATGCGCTGGCTGGAGGAAGGCCTCGATGCCTTCCGCGCCAGCCCGCCCGGCGCGGCGGAAATCCAGCGCGAGCTGCGCTTCGATTTAGAAGAAGCCATCGGCGAGCGCGAGGGCATCGAGGAGTTGATTGAGAAGACTCACGCCTGCCGCAAGCGGATTTCCGAGCGCCTGGCACGGGGGCAGGATCGCCTGCTGGAGCGCAGTTCCCACCGGCCTGCTAGATCGGCGTGGCTGGTGGAGAAGATCCGCGAGTGGGATGAGGATGCCGGTTTCGAGGACTTCCTGCTGCGCTTGTTTGAGTTCTCCGGAGTGAGCATTGAGGAGCTGGGAAACCGTCGCTATTTCCTGCTGCCGGGAAATTTGAAATCCGATGCATTTCCCTCGCTGCCAGTCGATGGCATGACGGTCACTCTCGATCGCCAACGCGCACTGGAGCGGGAACAAGAAGCATTTCTAACATGGGATCACCCGATGGTCCGCAGCGCATTGGACTTCATGTTAGGATCGGCAGCAGGCAATGCGACCTTCGGCGTGTGGGACTCCATCGGCGAGAAAATCATCTTGCTAGAAACTTGGCTCGTCGTCGAGTGCGTGGCCCCCGCGCGGCTCCACGTCGAGCGCTTCCTTCCACAAACTCCACTGCGGATCATCGTGGATCACCAAGGCGGCGATCACTCGGACGACGCCGGTTTCGCGAAGCCGGTGCTCCGGCGAGGCGATCCGGCGAGCTTGATGCGGAACGAAAAAGTGAAGCGGACATTCCTGCCAGCCATGCTGGACCGGGCGCGCGAACTCGGCACCGCGAAAAGCCATGCCGTCATTGGAAATGCCATGATCCTGATGCGTGGCGAGATGGCGGCGGAAATCGCCCGGCTGCGCGATTTGGCCGAGGTAAACGACCACATCAAGCCGGAGGAAATCACCGCGCTGGAGGAGC
>JAYTEI010000066.1:0-9179 GCA_043735445.1 Akkermansiaceae bacterium
GTGAGCGATGAACTCGGAAAACAAGTGCTCAAAGGGGTTTCGCGCTCGTTTTATCTAACCTTGCGGCTGCTGCCGCGCCCGATGCGCAGGGCGGCCAGCTTGGGTTATTTACTAGCGCGGACCAGCGACACGCTTGCCGATACTAGCGCTGCGCCGCTCGATGCGCGGTTGCATTTCCTCGGGCAATTCCGCCTCGCAGTGGCCGGGAAATCCGCCGCACCGCGCTGGCCGGTGTCCATTCTCAACGCCATCCCAGACGCGCGGGAACGACACTTGCTAGAATGTTCGGGCGAGATTTTCGCCAGCTTGAAGCGCCTGCCACAAGGCGAGGCGGCGTTGGTGATGGAGGTGCTGGAAATCATCGTGAGCGGCCAGACGCTCGATTTGGAGCGCTTCGCCGGCGCAAGCCGAGAGCATCCCGTCGCCCTGCTAGATGATGCGGCGCTGGAGGACTATGCATGGCGAGTGGCCGGGAGCGTGGGGGCTTTTTGGACGAAGCTCGGGATCCTCACACTGGGCGAGCGCTTTTCGAATGCACCCGCGTCTGAGCTGTTAGCGCGGGGGATCGCCTACGGCAAAGGCCTCCAGCTCGTGAACATCTTGCGGGATCTGGCGGCGGATCTGGCGAGTGGGCGCTGTTATTTACCCGTCGCCGATCCTCGGGATTCGCAGGAAATTTACGAGTGCCACGGCAAGTGGCTGACGCGGGCTGAAGAATGGATCGGTGAGGGCCGAGACTATGCGGAAACCCTGCGGTCACGCCGCCTGCGGGCGGCCACCGTGCTGCCCGCACTGATCGCCCGCGAAACCATGGTGCCGCTGCGTGGCGCGACATGGGAAGCTCTCCAGACGCGAATCAAGATTCCAAGGAAAGTGGTTTACCAATGCGTGCTGCGGGCGTTTTTCCCGGCGGCTGCGAAAGCCTGACTCGGGATCAACGCCTTTCAGCTCCGCAAACTCAGACAGAAGTCATCAAGCGGCTGCTTGCCGGATGGCGTCGAAGACAAGCTGGAACTGCTGGTCGTGGCCGGCGTATTTGGCTTCGAGTGATTGGATCTTTTCCGCGAGCATGGCGTTAGAGTCCATCAGCCGGCGGAGTTGGACGAAGGTGCGCATGATTGCGATGTTTACCTCCACGGCGCGGGGTGAGCGGAGGACGCTGGAGAGCATGGCGACGCCTTGTTCGGTGAAGGCGTAGGGGAGGTATTTGCTGTGCTGGCCGCGCTTTAAGGTCACAGGTTGTGACGTTAAAGGATCTTGTTCCGCGTTTAAGATCGCAGATTGCGATCTTAAAGATGGCTCCGCTTTTTTGAAATCACAATTTGTGACCTCAATATTTCCATTTCAACCTCAGTTAGTTGGAACATGAAGTCGTCTGGAAAGCGGTCGAGATTGCGCTTCACCGCCTCGTTCAATCGTCCGGTTTCGACCCCATAAAGCTCCGCGAGATCGGAATCGAGCAAGACCTTCTCATGGCGGAGGATGTGGACCAGCGGCGCGATCTTTTCGGGAACGACCAGAGCTGCGCTGTTCCGGGGCGTGGGTTTCTTTTTGGCAGACATGGTGGGAACTGAATGAACTCAAGCCGGTTTGTCCCGGGCTTACAATCGCCCAGATGAAATGAGGGCTAACAGTGGTTAGGTTGTCTGTTGCCTTCTTCGTCTTCCAGGGATTTTGTCAAAATCTGCCGGGTTGGAGAAAAGCCTCGAAGCGTGATGCTTCTAGCACGGCCTGCGGCGCGGACTCAGTTGTTGCCGAGACGTTTGACAAACTCATCTAGCAGCGACTTGAGGCGTGGCTCACGGGCGATGGCGGTGGGTTTGTCAAAGCCTAGCCAGATGGCAGTCGCGCCGCTGGGGCCGAGGCGGAGAGTCCAGGCGTCGCGCTCAGAACCGGTGGCTCCGGTGAAACAACGGGTGCCGCCGGAGCGCTGAAGGACGCTGGTGGCATCAAGCGCGGCAGCGGGAGTGAGGGCGGCTGTGAGCTGGGGTTTGGCGGTGTAGAGAACCTCGCCAGTGGCATCGCGGATTTCGCGGATGAGATAGGGTTTCGCGCGTTTGCCTTGGTTACCGAGGATCGCCAAGCCGACTGACATTTCTAACGGCGTGGCATTGACGGTGCCGCGGAACAGATCCTCGGTGTCGGAAAACTTGCCGGTGATACCGCAGCGGCGGGCGATGCGCTCGACTTCCGCCGGGCCGATTTGGCGGCCGGTTTGCACGGGCTTGCCGGGCAGCACGAGCTTGCCGCGCTCGGCGGCGGCGGCGGCGACGAATGGCTCGAAGGCTGAGCCGAGGTCGCGGCTTGAGCGGGTGCGGTCGAAGCGCGAATCGCTGTAATTGCGCCCGCCGATGAGGGCGAGGGTGGCTCCGGTTTTAAGCTCAGTGGTGACGGCGGCGTATTGTAAATAAGTGGGTTCGGTGCCGGAAACGTGGTTGGCCTCAGTGGGGTGTGGCCAGGATTTTTCGTGCTCTAAATCCTCGACCGCGCGGGTGAGTTCGACTTCTAACCGGTTCTGCCAAGCGGCGTCGAGGGTGGTGTAAACTTTGAGTCCGCCGAGTTGGATGTCGTCATCCTCAAGGATGCGGTCGAGCTCGCGGCGGACGGCTTGGAGGGCGTACGAGGTTTGAGTTTCACGGCGCTCCTCACTGACGAGTTTGACTGGCTGGGCGATGATCGCATCGCGATGGGCCGTGTCTATCAGCTTCATCGTGATCAGTCGGTCGAGGGTTTGGTTGCGCTGCTCGATGGCGGCATCGAGGTTGCGAAACGGAGAAAAAATATGCGGGCCGCGGATGATGCCGACGACCATCGCGCACTCGCCTTCACTGAGGTCATGGGTGGTCTTGCCGAAGTAGGTGTTAGCCGCTTGCTCGATGCCATCAGCTCCCGCGCCGAAGTAGATGCGGTTGAGATAATGGGTGAGAATCTCGTCCTTGGTGTATCTCGACTCGACGCGCAGTGTGAGGGCGATTTCGAGGAATTTCCGGTGCAGGGATTTCTGCTTCATTTTGAAACAATTTCGCGCGAGCTGCATGCTCAAGGTGGATGCGCCTTGGGTGAAATCCCGGTCCTTGATGTTTCTAACGGTGGCCCGCAACAAGCCCCGGACATCGACGCCGCTGTGCTCGAAGAAGCGGGCATCCTCGCGGGCACGCAGCGATTTCACGAGAAAGTCCGGGATGTCCTCGCGCTTGACCAGCTTGCGGCCAGCACCGCCGGGAGCGGTGATTTCTGCGCCCTTGCGATCGTAGAAGGTGGTCCCGGCGGGTAGCTTGGCGACCTCGGCCATGTCGTAACGCATGGCGAGCATGAAGTAGAAAAAGGCAAGCCCTGATAGAACTACAAGTCCCGTAACGGTTAGCTGAAACAACAATTTCACCGGACCATGCAGCCACCCCGGCAGCCAGCGTTTCCACAACGCGGGAGGATGGATGGGACGCCAGGTGGACATTGAGAAGAGAATGCTGAAAACTGAAATGCTGAAAAGGAAGAGTTATTCCACCGGGATGGCGCGGAGCGGGATGTCTTGGTCCTCCTCTTCCACCGGGACGGCGCGAAGTGGAGTGGGCGAAACTGCGGCGGCAGTTAGAGTGGCTTCATCGACCGGTTGGGCCTTGGCGGGGTGGATCGGGCAGAGGTCATTTTCCGCAGGGGCGATGTCTGCGGGAACTTGGTCGATGTAGGCGGTGCCGGCCTCGCGGCAGCCGGCGGTGGCGCGTTTGCCGTTGAGCTTGCAGATTTCTATCTTCACCAAGTTGACCTTGCTGTTGAGCTTGCCGGCCTTGTAGCCGAGGCGGTCGGCGGTTTTCATGATGTCCACCCAGACGGGCAGGGCGAGGGTGGCGCCGTAGCCTTTGTCCATGATCTTCTTCGGAGTGTCGAAGCCGACCCAGACCGTGCATGTTAGAGATGAGGTGTAGCCGGTGAACCAGGCGTCCATAAAGTCGTTAGTGGTGCCGGTTTTCCCGCCGCAGGGCTTGTCGAAGCCGAGGCGGGTGACGGCGGCGGCGGTGCCGTGGGTGGCGACTTCATTGAGGATCCGGGAGACCGACCAGGCGGATCCGCTCTTCGCCGCAGGGTAGGATAGCTGCGGCGTGGCGTAGAGGATGTTGCCATCGCGGTCCTTGATTTGGGAAATCAGATAGGGCCGGAAGCGGGTGCCGTCGTTAGGGAAAATGGTGTAGGCGGAGGCGATTTCCCACGGTGAGGCGTCCCATGAGCCGAGGAAGGAAACCGGGCTTTCCGGCATTGAGTTGCGGAAGCCGGCCATGCGGGCGACTTCCTTTACTTTCGGAATCCCGGCGTAGTTGCCGACGCGGACGGACATCGTATTTCGGGAACGGATGAGGCCGGTGGCGACGGCTTCCATGCCGCCGAATTTATTGTCGGAATTGTGGGGTCGCCAAGTGCCGGCGCCTTTGATTTCGCCGGGCTGGAGCGGGCCGTCGCTGATGGCGGAGTCGGGTCGCAGGCCTTTGTCGAAGGCTGCTAGATAAACGAACGGCTTGAACTGCGAACCGAGCGGGCGGCCGCCTTGGGTGGCGCGGTTGTAAGAGGACTCGTTGGCATCGCGGCCACCGACCACGGCGAGGATCGCGCCGGTGCGGTTTTCCACGACGACGGCGGCACCTTGCAAGTATTCCGGCTCCTTGCGCTGGTCTTCCGCGATGGCCTTCCAAGCGGAGCGCGTCTGGTGCGGATAGCCGGAGTAGCGCTCGACTTCGCGGAGCTTTTTATCAAGCGCTTCCTCGGCTTTGTGCTGGACCCGGAGGTCGATGGTGGTGGTCACCTCAAGGCCGCCGAGCTCGATGTTTTCCTTTTCAAGAATGACTTCCAAGTCGCGACTGATCGCCAGCATCGCGTAGGATTCTTGGGATTCACGCCGCCATTTCGGGCGGACTTCGATGGGTTCGAGCTTGGCGGCATCTGCCTCTGATTTGCTGATCGCACCGGCGACGACCATCCGGTCGAGGGTGGTGCCGCGCTCGCGGGTGGCGGCTTCCATCGAGCTAAATGGGTTGTAGGAATCCGGCCCGCGGACGATCCCCGCAAGCAAGGCGGATTGGGCAAGGGTGAGCTCTGACGGATGCTTTTCGAAATAGATCCGCGACGCTTCGCCGACGCCTTTGATCTGGCGACCCCAGTTGATTTGATTGATGTAGGCTTCCAGGATTTCGTCCTTCCCCAGCGCGAATTCCAACCGCACTGCGATGGCGATCTCTAGCAGCTTGCGGTCGATCTGGCGCGGGGTGTCGCCGCGTTTTTCACCGAGCTTGAGTTGGAAAATATCGGAAGCGAGCTGCTGGGTGAGAGTCGAGGCACCTTGGCGTTTGCCTTGGAGGTTTTGCAGAAACGCGCGGCCGATGCCGATGACGTCGAAGGCTCCGTGGTGATAGAAGCGCTCGTCCTCGCGGGCGAGGATCGCTTTGCGGAAATTTCCGGCGACTTGTCTGAGCGGCACCAGCGAGCGCTTGTCGCCGTGGATGCGGCCGATTTCCTCGCCTAACCGGTCGCGGATGATCGAGCGCTCAGGCATCGCGTGGATTCTCGCGAGGTCATATTTCTGCGCACGAATGCCGTAGATGACTGCTAGAAATGCCAGTCCGTAGAGGCCCGCGACGACTGGATAACCGATGACGCGGAGGCCAAATTTCGCCAGCGTGCCGAACGGGCGGGTGACGAGATTGAACAAATGAAACGGCCAGAACAGCAGCAGTGATAAGCCGCTGGGGCCGCGCGACGGGGCGCTTGCGGGCACTTCACTGCGGAGCTGGTGGGTGTCGGGCGGGTTGCGTTTTGGCATCTTCGTGCAAATGATAGGCGAACCTCAGCGGGCGATCCATCCTTGATTATCGGGACAGACGAACGCGCGGGGCGGTGCCGCTGTGAATGAAACAACCATGAAAGTGAATCGAATCTTTCCCCTCGCCGGCATTTGTCTGGGCGCATTTTTACAAGCCAGCGAGCCGGTGCGCGATCTAGCGGATCTCGCGAAACTTGAGTCCAAGGTGGAGGCCGTTAGCAAGCAAGTGATGCCCGCCACCGTCGCGCTGCTGGCGGATAAAACCGGCTCGTCCGGCTCTGGCGTGATCACCACCGCAGACGGCCTCATCCTCACAGCAGCGCATGTCGTGCAGGGCGCGGAAGAGCTGGAAGTCGTTTTCCCCAATGGCGAGCAAGTGATGGGGAAAGTCCTCGGCGCGAATTATTCCAAGGACATCGCGATGGTGCAGATCGTCGGCAAGGGGCCATGGCCGTTCGCGGAAATGGGTGCGTCCAAGCCGCTCGTCGCGGGCGACTGGGTGGTCGCGCTGGGTCACTCGGCGGGCTTCGACGCAGGCCGCACGCCGCCAGTTAGATTTGGCCGTGTGGTTTCCAAAGGCCCAGGCAATTTCCTAACATCCGACTGCACCCTCATCGGCGGCGACTCGGGCGGACCGTTGTTCGACCTCGCCGGGAAAATCGTCGGGATCAACTCGTCCATCGGCGTTTCCCTCACCAATAACAACCACGCTGGCATCGACGGTTTCAAAGACGACTGGGACCGCATCCGCGCCGGTGAAGCGTGGGGACGACTCTCGATGAACCCGCTGGCCAATCCCGAGATGCCCGTGCTCGGCATCGTCATGGGGATGCCGCGCGGCGTGAAGGGCGTGCCAGTGGAGGCGGTGGCACCGCGGTCGCCGTCCGCCGCAGCAGGAGTCCGGGCGGGTGATGTGATCCAGAGTTTCGACGGCAGCCCCGTGCGAGATGGGAATAAACTGCTTGTGATGTTAGCGAAACGGCAGCCCGGCGACAAAGTGAAGCTCGGCATTTTACGCGACCGCAAAACGCTCGAAGTGGAGGTCGGCTTGGTCCGCCTCGAAACCCTTTTTCAAGAACGTTAAGGAAAACAAACATGAAACCAATTGTCTGTCTAACCATTGCCCTGCTGCTTCCGCACGCGCTCGTCGCGCAGGATGATATTCCGCTGATCATGCCGGAGGAACGCCAAGCCGCAGATGCCCAAGCGGCGCAACTCAGCGAAGCGATCACCCCCGCGCTAACCACCGTGGCCAAGTCCACCGTTAGAGTGTGGGCTGGCAACCGGCGCGTCGCCTACGGCACGGTCATCGGCGATGGCACCAAGATTCTCAGCAAGTGGAGTGAAGTGGCCCGCGGCTCTGGGATTCTCCGGGTGGATGTCGCCGGAGCCGAGTATCGGCCAGTCAAACTGAGCGGCGTCTATCAGGATGAGGATCTGGTTGTGCTGGAAGTCGAGGGTAGCCCGCTCACGCCTGTTAGCTGGTCCACGGAGGTTCCCAAGCTAGGTAGTTTCCTAGCCGCGCCGCAGCCGGACGGCAGGCTTGCCGCGTTCGGCGTGGTGAGTGTGCTCGAGCGGAATTTGAAGCAAACCGACCTCGCCTACCTCGGCGTGATCGGCGATCGGGATTTCCGTGGCCCAGGCGTGAAAATCGGCGAAGTCGCCGGAGACTCCGGCGCGGCAGCGGCAGGATTGAGACCGGGAAATGTGATTTTAAAAGTCGGCGAGCGCGCGATCTCTGGGCTGCTAGAACTCCGCAACGCCCTCACCGGCGTCGCCCCTGGAGCCACGATCTCGCTGCTCGTCGAGTCCGGCGGCAAAGCTCAAAACATCAAGGTGCTGTTAGGAAACCGGCCCAAGTTCTCACAATTTCCCGGCGACAGGCTTCAGCAAATGGAGCGCATGGGTGGCGCGATCAGCCAAGTCCGGAATTCATTCACCCATGTGATCCAAACCGACATGCGCCCGAAAGTGAACCAAATCGGCGGTCCGGTGGTGGATCTGCAAGGCCACGCCGTGGGCATCACCGTGGCCCGTGCCGACCGGACCCGTTCGTTCGTCATGCCGGCTGCCGCAGTGGTCGATCTTCTGAAGAAGGACGCGGAAAATCCGGCCCTGGCGCAAGTGCGGACCGCCGAGGAAGAAGCCCCCTTGCCGACTCGTGGCGGCATGGCCCCGCGCGGTCGGGCGATGCCCGGCGGCGAAGAACGGATGCGCCGCCATCTCACCGACATGCAGCGCCTGATGAACCACCTGCGGGAGGAAATGGACGGGATCGAGCAGCCATAAGGAGGAGTGGCGCCTCGTCCCTCCACCAGAAATATAGTTGGCACTGATACTCCGCCGGTCGCGGCTTCCGATTTCAAGCACCCAAAGGTTAGAAGCTAAGTAATCCGCTTAGTTTTTTCTAGGCAGTCGATTACGGGCAAACAGGAGACTCTCCAATGGACCGTCGGTTGAAGAAGTGCACACCATTCGCACCTCTGGAATTCACCTCAAGAATGAACCCCGATGTTGAGATCCCCCCACCCGAAATTGGCATTGAACCGCTCGCTAGCGGTTGAAACGGTGAGAGCCGTTCCACCACTCGCGCGGCTTCACCGCTCATTCAGCCCCCCCGCCACGAATGGCACTTTATTTTCCCCGATGCAGTTGATAGATGGTGGTATTGCAATAACTCCGGCAGGGAATAAAAGGCCGTCATGGAGAGATATCTTCCCCCCCGAGGATCTCTCTGTGGCGGCCCCTCTGGGCCAGCCATTTAAGCTAGCAATCCGGCAGTGGCCCGGTAACTTGCCAGCGATGTCTGCTAGAAATTTTAACTCACTTGAAACCACAGATCTAGGTTTGAAAGGAGACCCGGTATGCCGGTGAAACGGATCTTCTTAGTGGACGATCATCCGATGCTTCGTGAGGGCTTGCAGCGCCTGATCGAGCAACAACCCGGACGCCAAGTGTGTGGTGAATCCGACACCGCGTCCGGCGCCCTCGAAGCCATCCTGCGCTTGTCCCCTGACCTGGTGATGACCGATATTTCCCTGCCCGACAAAAATGGCTTGGAACTGATCAAAGACCTCCAAGCACTTTCCCCCGGCATCCCCATTTTGGTCTTCTCGATGCACGATGAAATGCTCTACGCCGAGCGAGCCATGCGTGCCGGGGCAAAGGGTTACCTCATGAAAGGCACAATGATCGACGGTCTCGCCGACGCCATGGAAAGTGTCCTAGGCGGAGGCATTTATTTGAGTCGCCGGGTCAGCGATCACATCCTCCAGAACTTGTCTGGAACGCGCACCCCCGCCAAGTCCGGCTTGAAGAGCCTGACTGATCGTGAACTCGAAATTTTCGAACTGATAGGAAGCGGCAAGTCCAG
>JAYTEI010000067.1:0-9123 GCA_043735445.1 Akkermansiaceae bacterium
ATGCGCTCGATGAAGCGGATGCAGGAAGGCAAATTCGATTTCACCGACTTCCTCGACCAGATGAAAATGATCCAGAATCTCGGCCCGCTCGAAGGCTTGTTAGGACTGATGCCAGGTTTCAGCAAAATTAAAAAACAACTTCCCGCCGGTGCGTTCGACACCAAGAAAATCAAACGCACCGAAGCCATCGTGCTCTCGATGACGATGATGGAGCGCACCCGTCCCGAGATCATCAAAGGCTCGCGCCGCCAGCGGATCGCCGCCGGTTCCGGCACTTCCATCATGGAGGTAAATCAGCTTATCAAACAGTTCGGCGGGATGCGCAAGATGATGAAGTCCCCCACCAAGATGGGCGCGATGATGAAGCAAATGGGCGGAGCCGGCGGCATGAAAGACATGATGAAAGGCCTCGGCGGCGGCAAGTTCCCGTTCTAACCGGACCGCGAAATTCATTTCGCCCGCATCATGAAAAAGCCCGCCGCCCAAAAATCCGTTTCACCTGCGAGCGGTGACTACACCGGCTTAGTCGGCAACATCAGCGAGCTGTTGGAGTCCGCACGCCGCACCTCCGCCCGCGCGGTGAACGCAATCATGACGGCCACCTACTGGGAAATCGGCCGGCACATTGTGGAGTTCGAACAAGGTGGCAAGGAGCGGGCGGCTTACGGCGAGGAGCTGATCAAGCAATTGGCGCAGGATCTCTCGACTCATCATGGAAAAGGATTTTCCCGCCAGAACTTGCAGAACATGCGGATCTTTTACCTATCCATGCCTCTGCAACGAATATGCCAGACAACGTCTGGCATATCGGGAGAAGCGCCGTCGGCGATCCCAATATTCCAGACACCGTCCAGAATATCCGTGCCTCGAAAGCCACTCCTTTCGTCCTCGAAAATGTTTGGAGAAATCGGCGAGATAGCCCGCGCGTTTCCACTCTCTTGGTCGCACTACGTCCTGCTCGTGAGCCGCTCCCGCTCCCCCGCTGCGCTTGACTTCTATCACACCGAAGCCCTCCGTGGCGGATGGACGGTCCGGCAGCTTCCCGCCAGATGGACACCCAATTTTACGAGCGCACCGCCCTGTCGCGCGACAAGAAGTCGATGCTAGAAAAAGGAACCATGTTAGAGCAGGGAGACATGATCACGGCCAACGAGGAAATCAAAGACCCGCTGCTGCTAGAATTCCTCGGACTAAAGGATGAATACTCCGAGACGGAGCTGGAAGAAGCTCTCATCCAGCACCTCGAAAAATTTCTACTGGAACTTGGCAACGACTTTACCTTTGTCGCCCGCCAGCGCCGCATGAGGATCGACGACGAGTGGTTCCGCGTGGATCTGTTGTTTTTTCACCGCCGCTTGCGTTGCTTGGTCGTGCTCGATCTTAAGTTAGGCCGCTTCACCCATGCAGACGCCGGACAGATGCATGTCTATCTAAATTACGCCGCCGAGCACTGGACCCAGCCGGGAGAAAATCCTCCCGTCGGGACCATTCTCTGCGCGGGCAAAGGCGAATCATTGGTCCGCTACGCAACCGACAATCTACCTAACAAGGTTCTCGTCCGCGAGTATCTCACCGCGCTACCCGACGAAAAAAGCCTCGCCGCAGAAATCGACACCGCCCGTCGCAGGCTTGAAGCACGGAAGCCATGACGACTCCGGAGCCTTATTATATCTGCGGTCCCACCGCTTCGGGGAAATCCTCGCTCGCCTTGGAAATGGCGAAAAAACTCGATGGCGAGATCGTCAACGCGGATGCCTTCCAGCTCTATCAGGGATTAGAAATCGTCAGCGCCGCGCCGACTGCCGGCGAACTCGCAAGTTGGCCTCACCACCTCTATGGCGTGTTAGAGCCGGCTGATTCGGCGGATGCGCAGCTCTATGTGCAGCTCGCCAAGCCCGTCATCGAGGAAATCCAAGTGCGCGGGAAAACCCCAATCATCACCGGCGGCTCGGGTCTCTATCTGAAATTTCTCACCCACGGCGCAGCCCCGCTGCCCACTGCCGATGCCGCGCTGCGGGCGGGAATGGATGCCCGCACGCTGGAAGATCTCGTCGCCGAGCTTGAAGCGTTAGATCCGCTGGAGGCCTCGCGCACCGCCTTGCAAAACCGCCGCTTTGTTTCGCGGGCTCTGGAGATCTGCCTTCTCAGCGGCCAAAAAGCCTCCGATCTCCGCGACGGCTGGGAGAAACAAACCGCCGCGATTTTCTCACAACTCTGCGGCCTCGTCATCCAGCGCAGCCGCGCCGACCTCCACGCGAGAATCGCGCTGCGCACCCGCGCGATGCTGGATGGCGGCGCACTCGAAGAAGTCGCAGCGTTGTCCAACGTTTCGCCGAACTGCGAGAAAGCCATCGGCTTCCGCGAGATCCGCGCGCTGTTAGCCGGCGGGATTGACCGCGCCACTTGTGAAGATCGCATCAACGCCGCCACCCGCCAGTATGCCAAGCGCCAAGAGACTTGGTTCCGCAGGGAGAAATGGTTGGTTCCAAAAGTAGTCGAGGACTTCAGTCCGGGCTGAAAACTCCAAGAACGGACTGAAGTCCTCGACTACTATTTTGAAGATCACCCGCCGGTGGTGCCGCCCAGAAATTCCCACAACGCCTTCTGCACATTTTGAAAGCCGCGGGACTGGGGCACGGCATACATCGCTGACCATGGCAGTGGGGCGGATAGAAATAGGCGGGCGGGCACGATGAGTCGGTCGCCCGCTGGACCCAGTTGCGCGTCGCCGTTAGGAGTTGCGGAGGAGCCACCGCCGAGCACGCAGATGGCGTCGAAGGGTTGGGCTGGGTGTGCCATCGCGACGTAGGGAGATTCCAGTTTGGCCAACAACCAAGCGCCGACCCACGCGTTTCCGGCCAATGTGTACACGACCCAGATCAGCGCGGCGAACACTCGCCCGCAGCGGTGCAAGCCGGGCCAGCCGACGATGGCCAGCAGTCCAGGCCAGACGATGCCCGAGGGCAGGACTAACAGCCCGATGACTTTCTTGGCGATCAGCAGCGATGGAATGGACGCCAGCAGCAGAACCACGCAAACGATGGCGGGCAGCAGAAGCCAGAGGTAGCGGACGATTCGTTTGGGCGGATTCATCGGGAGTGGGAATAGCACTCATGCGGGCGCTACGTCGAGCAGCTTGCGGCGGGCAAGTTCCTCTTGTCGGTGCTTGGCCGCGCCTCTAAGAACCGAGGGTCGTTTCCGCCATGAAATCTTTCCTCCGCCTGCTCACTTTGGTTTTGCTAGCCGCATCGTTCGCGGTGGCGGCAGGGGATGACGCGCCGGCCTATCCGAAACTAGCAGATGGCAGCACGCAATACGCGGCGTTTCCTAAGCCTCTGGAAACCTATCCACCGGCGGTTGGTGGGATTATGGAAACCTTAATGGCGCGGGCGAAGGCGGATCCTTTCAACATCGCGGCATCTGTTATTTTCCTGCTGGCCATTCTTCACACGTTTGCCGCGAGTTCATTTACCAAGCTGTCGCACAAGCTTGAGGACGAGCACGAGGAGGCGCTAAAACTGCGCGGAGTTCGTGATAACTTGCATCCCGACGGCGTGGCGGAGGTTTCATTTTCCGCCACGGTTTTCCATTACCTTGGCGAAGTGGAGGCGGTGTTCGGGACGTGGGCGATCGCTCTAGCAGGCGCGGCGATTTACTATCACTCGTGGCATGATTTCATTCTCTATCTGGCGAAGGACCGGGTGTTCACGGAGCCATTATTTGTGTTTGTGATCATGGCCATCGCGGCGAGTCGGCCGGTGTTGAGGTTTTCGGAAATCCTAATGTCAAAGGCGGCGGCGCTGGGTAAAGGCTCACCTGCGGCGTGGTGGTTGAGTGTGTTGACCATCGCTCCGGTGCTCGGTTCATTCATCACCGAGCCTGCGGCGATGACCATCGCCGCGCTGTTGTTAGCTAAGCGATTCTATCGCTATGAGCCACCGGCCAAGCTTGCTTATGCGACGCTTGGATTGTTGTTTGTAAACATATCTGTCGGCGGCACGCTCACCCATTTCGCCGCGCCGCCGGTGCTGATGGTAGCGGGCAAATGGGGATGGGGCACTTGGTTTATGTTGGAGCATTTCGGCTGGAAGGCGGTGATCGGAGTTCTGTTATCCAGCGGGCTTTACTTCCTCTGGTTTCGCAAGGAACTCTTCAAAATTTCTGATAAGGCGGACGGCCACGAGGACGGCGTGGTCGAGGCACCGCTATGGAACGAGCGGGAAACTGCGATCCCGGGGTGGGTGACGTGGGTGCATCTCGCTTTCCTCGGGTGGACGGTTTACACAGCGCACTATCCGGTCCTGTTCATCGGCGGCTTCTTGTTCTTTATGGCATTTTCTAACGCCACTGCGCATCACCAGAACCCGATCTCGCTGAAGAGTCCGCTGCTGGTCGGGTTTTTCCTAGCAGGTCTGGTGATCCACGGCGGCTGCCAAGCGTGGTGGATCGCGCCAGTGATGACCGCGCTGCCAAACCAAGCGCTGATGTTAGGATCGACACTGCTCACCGCCTTCAATGACAACGCGGCGATCACTTATCTCGCCTCGCAGGTGGATGGACTTTCACTGGCCGCGAAACACGCCGTCGTCGCGGGTGCTGTGACCGGCGGCGGCCTCACGGTGATCGCAAACGCCCCGAACCCGGCGGGGCAAAGCATTCTCTCGCGGTATTTCAAAAATGGCATATCTCCGCTGGGATTGCTGCTCGGCGCGATCATCCCGACGCTGGTCGTTTATCTATGTTTCACCCTGCTTCCTAACGGGACGACGGATAAAAGCCGGCCTGCCATTCAACAAACCACCCACCCTTGATTCATCATGTTCACCGGTCTCGTCGAAGCACTCGGCAGCGTCATCAGCCTTGAAACCAAAGGCGAGCAAGCACGCTTGATTCTCGGCATCCCCTTCGCTGGCGAACTCGCGCTTGGCGACTCGGTGGCGATCAATGGCTGCTGTCTAACCGTCGCGCAACTCGCGCCCGGCGGAGTTGCGTTTGACTTGTTAGCACAAACTCTGCGCGTCACCTCGCTCGGCGGACTCGCCACCGGATGGCAGGTAAATCTAGAACGCGCGATGATGGTGGGCGAACGTTTCGGCGGGCACTTCGTCCAAGGCCACGTCGATGACACTGGGAAAATCACGCGGCTCGAAGCGAGCGGCCAGGATCACATCGTCGGCGTTTCCCTGCCGCCGGAAATCCACCGACTGTGCATCGACAAAGGCTCGTTAACCGTCGATGGCATATCTCTAACCATCGCGGAACTGATCGCCGATGAGGCCGTGTTCTGGATCACGCCGCACACTTGGGCACACACTCATCTTTCCCGCGCGACGGCCGGACAAGCGGTGAATCTGGAGGTCGATCTACTTGCGAAATACGTGGACAAGCTACTGGCGGCGAGGCTGCCGAAGGTGAGCGGTGGCAGCCCCGCCTGAGATTACTGGCAAACTTCCCGGCGAATCCGGGAAGTTCTGGATTGTAACCAAACTTAAACAATCAGGCGCTTGCATGTCGGATTTCGCCAACCGTAGGTTGGCCGTCGTCGTGATGCTTCGAAGGAGACCTTCGATCATGATCCATCTCCACTCGCTGCTGAAAATTTCAAATACCCATGAGTCCGCGACACCCGTTTTTCCTCGCTTCATTGCTGATCCCGAGCATGCAGTCCCAAGGGGAAATCATGCCTCAACTTTACGATTACAGTTATCAGTTCTATAAAGAAGATGACAACCGGATCGAGATCGAGTCCCACTACATTCGAGGTAAAGTGGACCTCAATGATGCGACATCAGTCCGCTTCCAATGGCTCAACGATGCGATCAGCGGAGCCTCGCCGACCGGAGCATTGCCAACTGGGCCGCAAAACCCGAACCAGCCTTACTATGCCGATGTCGAAGACGTCCGCACTGGCATCCTTGGAGCGATCTCACAGCAATTCGGCGACCATCGGGTGGACCTCGAAATTTCCCGCAGCAGCGAAGACGATTATTATTCCAAAGGCATCGCCTTGAGCGATGCGTGGGAGCTTAACCAAAAAAACACCACTCTGAGTTATGGTATCAACTATCTCGATGACAGCGTCCTGAGTGGTAGCACTCACCGCAACAAGTACAGTTATGATTTGTTTACTGGGGTCAGCCAAATCATCGACAAAAACACCGTGGTCTCGGCTAACCTAACACTTGGCCGCAATGAAGGCTACCTCAACGACCCCTACAAGATCGTCCAACGCAATGAGGTCCAAAGCATCCCCGACGGTCTCGGCGGCACCATTGATGTGCCGGTCGTAAACATCTATCCAGAAAACCGGCCCGACACGCGCTACCGCCAAGTGTTACAACTCGAAGCTAGGCGCTACTTCGCACAGCCGGATGGTGTGCTTAATGGGGTCTTGCGGCTCGGCCACGACGACTTCGGGATCATCTCGGAAACATTACAACTCGAGTGGCGGCAGAGCATCGGTGAGCACTTCCAAGTGGTGCCATTTTTCCGTTACTATCATCAGAGCGCGGCGGATTTCTTCGTGCAAACGATCAATGGCATGAACGTCAACGACCCGGTGAATCCAGACCCTAGCGGCAGCCATTACTCGGCGGACTACCGGCTATCAGCGTTCGAAGCGATCAGCGGCGGCGTGCGGCTTCGCTATCAGTTCAATGATATCTTCTCCGCAAATTTCGCCTACGAACGCTATGTCATGAGCGGCAGCGGCAGGACCTCGGACCAATCACAAGACCAAGCCTATATCAGCGCTGATATCTGGACGGTGGGCGTCAACGCACAATTCTAACACCTGAGCCACTTGCCATGATCGCCACCACTCCAGCCCCGCCGTTGCAGGCAGATGCCCATGGCATCCGCCATCTGGAGTTCAAGGCGCTGGGCACCAACTGCTCGATCAAGTTTAGGCTAACAGACGACCGCGCGGCGTTGGTATTCGCAGCAGAAGCACTCGGCTGGATCGGGAAATTCGAAACGAAGTTTTCTCGTTTCCAACCCACCTCACTGGTCTCACGCATCAATGCCGCCGCTGGCGGTGACTGGGTGGCGGTGGATGATGAGATGGAGCATCTGCTTAAACTCGCCGACGATCTGCACCGCCGGACCCATGGGATTCTCGACCCCACGCTGCTGCCGCTGCTGCGCGTGTGGGACTGGAAACAAGTCCATTTAAAACTCCCGCAAGCTTCTGAGGTGCAAGCCGCGCTCGCTCTAACTGGCTGGCAAAAAGTTCAGCGCCGCCCCGGTGCGGTGCGCTTGCCCGAGGCCGGCATGGGTCTGGATTTCGGCGGCTTCGGCAAGGAATACGCGGTGGACTACCTCGCGAAAATCGCCCGCCAACACGGCATCACGGATGCACTCATCGACCTCGGTCGCGACCTATTCGCGATGGGCGGAAACGGCCGCCATCCGTTCTGGCATGTCGGCATCGAGGACGGCTGCAAGCCCGGCGAGTGCTGGGGTGGCTTGGCTGTTAGCGATCGAGCGGTGTCCGCTTCTGGCGACTATGCCCGCCATTTCACTCACGACGGCATCCGCTATGGACACATCCTCGATCCGCGAACCGGCTGGCCTGTTCGCAATGGAATGCGCGCCGTCACCGTGATCGCGCCGTGCTGCCTCGAAGCCGGCATTTACAGCACCGCCGTCTTCGTCCTCGGCCCGCGCGATGGACTGCACCTCGCCTCGCTCGCCCGCGGCGTCGAGGTTTGTGCGCAGTCCGAGTCTGGCATCGAAGGCTCACGCGATTTCGGAAAGTGGCTCGTCAAAGCCGCTTAAAACGCCATCTAACTCATCATCAACCATCCTATGGAAACTATCATCACCGCCATCGCCCTTGCGTTCTCCACGCTCGTGCTGCCCGCCGCAGATGCGGCGAAAGTCGGCCAGCAAATGCCGAAACTCTCACAGCTCCTGCCCGGGGCCGCCCTGACGAACACGGCAGGCAAGGTGGTGCTGGTGGACTTCTGGGCCTCTTGGTGCGGGCCGTGCAAGGCGTCATTTCCTGCCCTCAACCGACTGCAGGCCACCTACGCCGCCAAGGGTCTCGTGATCATCGGCGTCGGTGTCGATGACGACGCTGCGAAGTACCAAGAATTCGCCGCCAAGATGGGTGCCAAGTTCGCGCTGGCCCACGATTCCGCGCACAAGGCGGCCGACTTTTTCAGCCCGCCCTCCATGCCCAGCAGCTACCTAACCGACCGCAAGGGCGTGATCCGCCACGTCCACAGCGGCTACCGCGGCGCGAAAACCGAGGCCGAGTATGTGAGCGAAATCGAAGCCCTCCTCGCGGAGAAATGATTCTAACATCCATGAAATTTCCAGCCTTCATCCTCAGCCTTGCCCTCTGCTCCTGCGCCGCCGAACTCGTCCGGGTGAAACCCTACGAGCGCGGCACCCTCGCCAAACCGGTGATGGCAGAATCGCTAGATCCCCTTCAAATGGCCATGACCGAGCACGCCTATTTCTCCCGCGAAGCCACCTACGGCGGCGGCGGAGTCGGCGGTGGCGGCTGCGGTTGCAACTGAGTCCAGTCACTTCATATCGTCATGCATCAACTCTTCTGCCCATCTGCAAAATGCCGAGTCCTATCCTCCCGCTTAGGTTCGTTGCTTTTGTTATTTCAACGCTCACCGCTGGTGCAGTTGATCTTTCCTGAGGCTCGTTTGTTAGGCGGTGCTGGGTTGGGTGAAATCACCAAATGGACCATCGCCACCGTCGTCGGCTTGGGTGCCTATGACAGCGTTTCGGGGGCCACCACCATCGCCCAGTTAGCACCCGCTGCGGGTGCCACGACGGTTCCGGCCACGGCCGATTCGGCCCTCTCATTTGTCTTCCAGCTTCTTAACTATTCGCATACCCCGGGCAGTTGGACGGTGAGCGGCGCATTGCCTGCGGGCCTCACCCATTCTAACGCGCAGAACAACACCATCGACTCGATCACCGGGGTGCCCACTCAGCCGGGCCGCTTCCCGATCATCGTTAGAGCGTGGGCGGGTTCAAATGGCTCGGGTGATTCGTATTCCAAGAGTTTCACCATCGTCGTGACAGGCTCGGTCACCGTTGCTCCGGCGATCACCAATCAGCCAGATTCTATCACCATCAACAGCGGTGGCAACGTGA
>JAYTEI010000068.1:0-19461 GCA_043735445.1 Akkermansiaceae bacterium
ACGCCATCTTCGATCGCGTGCGGCGGGGTCCCAAATAACAGACATTGGTTGCGGACTTTCAAGATCATGGAGGGAAGGATCGAGATGAATGTTTTCAAGGAGCCTCCCCTGCTTCGGCTAGAAATAAATGGGGTCAGGTTTCGCATTTCAACATTCCTTGGATTTCGGACCTCGATTTCAATCCGGGGAGCCGCATAAGTTTGCCCCGGCCGGGCGAGGGAGTTCGCCGTTGGCAGCAAGTTGGGTCGCCTGTTCATGCAGGGTCCGGGCGCTTTCCTCACCGAGCCATTGATGACGGTCAGCGGTGTAGTTGCCGAATCCTTCTTCGTATTGCTGGAATAACCGGGCGTAGTCCACGGGGCCAAGTTAGCGGAAGAGGATCGCTTTGACTTTTTGGTTCCGTTCAGAGGTGAGTGTCATGGCAGTGAGATGATGGGGATGGGGTTGAACCCTGGGCGCGGCGTGTCATTCCGGCTGTTTGGTCAAATCCTTGAGAATCTTCTTTGCGAGAATCTCGTTGATTTCGCGGTGGCGGGGAACCGGCTGGGATCGTCCGTTTCTGGATTGTGGTAGATGTCGTGGCTGGAGCCGTGCCGCAACAACTGGCAGCCGGCTTTCTCCAGTTCCGCCACGAGGTCACGCCTTTTCACGCGATTTCGAGTTCCTCCTCTTTCCGGATACCGGGGATGCATTCCTTGCCAAAAAGTTCGAAGAGATCGCGGAGGTGTGTTTTGAGGTCGTCCAAATCCTCGCCCTGGGTCCAGTGATCCGGGTAGTCGTTCAGATAGCCGAGATACTTGCCATCGGACTCGCGCCAGTAGGTGACCTTCGCTTTCATGGTGGAGAGATACGGCGGAGGGCGGGAGGAGCCAAGCCGGAAATCCCAAGCCATTCGCGAGGGGATCACCCGCCGGCCGAGGCGGCGGTAGATCTTGAGGTCGGAGTCGGTGATGAGGACACTTCAAAAGTGGAACAGACCTTTTGTCATGACGGCCCCCGCGGACGGGATGATGGCGCGGATGGAGGAGATGGATCTGGAGCGGGGCATGGAAATCATTTCGGACAGTTTCCGATGGATGGCTGAGATTGAGCATGCGCGGGCTTGATCCGGCTGGAGGGAGATGCGCTAACTTCGCACAACCCTATGAAGACTTTTCCTTTTATCCTGCTTGCCCTCGCGGCCATCCTGCCCGCCGAAGCCCAAACTCCCGCCGTCAAACTTGCTTCCACCGTTTTCAAGTGGGAGGATTTCACGGCCAAGCCCACTCCCAACGGCCTGCGCCGGGAAGTCGCCAACCTGCCGACCGCGACCTTTGAGATATTCGAGAGCCACATCACCACGCTCAACCCGGGAAAGATGTCGCACCCGCCGCACCAACATGCGCGGGAGGAATTCATCATCGTCATGGAGGGCACGCTCGATGTTTCGCTCAATGGGAAGGTGCAGCGGGCCGGCGCGGGCTCGCTGTTTTTCTTCGCGGCAAACGACTTCCACAACATGACCAATGTCGGCGAGACGCCGGCGACCTACCACGTTTTCAACCTGACGACTGCCGCCACGAAATCCGCTCCAGCCGGGGGCGCGACCGCGGCCGCCGTGCCGGGCAAGCTGGTGTCCGCGGTGTTCGACTGGGAAAAGCTCGAGACCAAGCCGACAGCGACGGGCACGCGCCGCGAGATCGTCAACTCCCCGACCACGACGCTCGCGAACCTCGAGGCGCACGTCACGACCCTGAATCCTGGCGAGATGCCCCACGCGGCCCACCGTCACCCGGACGAGGAGATCGTCATCGTGAAGGAGGGCCTGATGGAGGCGACGATCAACGGTGTAGCAACGCGCGGCGGCGTGGGCTCGATTTTCTTTTTCGGTTCCAATGACGAGCACGGGGTGAAAAACGTCGGCCCTACGGCGGCGACCTACCACGTCATCCGCATCGTAGCCGAGGCGACGCCAAAGCCGCCGAAAAAGGAGTGAGCGGTTAACCGCCGGCCGGCTTCATCCCGGGAACGGGCGGCCGCCAATCTTTGCCGACACGGCGGAGTCCGCAGAGGATTTCCTCCACTTTGAATTCCACCTGTGCCTGGGTCCATGGGCCTTGGAATTCGAAGACTTTCCCGGTTCCGGCGACGATGACGACGTGGGGAGGCGCGTTCGTCGTGAGTCATGACCGCAACGTTGGTTGGATCGCCCCGAGATTCAACACATTTGCCGCCATCGCCGATCAAAGGCCGCCCTTGTGTTTCAGAAATTCCGCGAATTCTGCGGGCAGCGGTGTCCCCGCTCCCAGCGTGAGTTCAAACAAAGACGCAACCGCCGCCGCCTCCCTCAAGCGGAAAAATCCGGGACTCTCTTGGGGCGCAGCCGCCGGTCCGGTTAAAGTTGCTTGGACTTCTGGATCTGCCAGATGAATCCGCAGCACCCCAAGTGCGGCTTGGCGGGCGATTTCTTCCGATGCGCCGCCGTCTGCGGTCATCGCGATGTTGTAAGCATCCAGTGCTTCTAACGGCCTCGCGAGATTTTCAAACGCCTGGCCTTGGCAGTAGGCAACCTGGGCGCGTTGATCGCCGGGCAGGCGTTCGTGAAGCCGTTGATCCGCGAGTTGCACGAGGCGGTCCCAACTTTTCTTACGCAGCGCGTCCCACAAGCCGTCGATCTCTAACTGCCGGAGCCGCTGACTGCCGAGAGCGGGATCTTTCTGAAATGCCCGGAGCGCGGCGGCCAAGCCAGCCAGATCGCCGAGCTTGCGCTGGCATTCCATTTCGTAAAACGCGGCGAGCGTAGCAGTCTCGCGCTCCGCCTTGGGGCGGGATTTGATTGCCGCGAACGCAGCCATCGCTTGCTGATATTTGCGCCCCTGATAGAGATCCATGGCGGCGGTGAATGCCGGAGTCGCGGGCAGCAGTTTCCCGGTGAGATCGGGTTCAACCGCTGCGAGCGGCGGCGTGGCAGCTACGTTTTCCGGGATTTCCATGCCGCTCGCCCGGATCTCCGCGAGGTGGGTGGATTGCGGGAAATCCTTGAGCAAGCGGCCCGCGTAGAGCCGCGCGAGAGCCGCCTCGTTGATGAGCGTGGCGGTGCGGATCAGTTGATAGAGATGCTCCTCGCGGTCCGCCGAGTCGGGAAAATAAAGTTCGAGCTGCTGATAGGCGACCAGCGCGCCCCGCACGTTGCCGTTCTTTTCGTGGATCAGCGCGATCGCGGCGAGCTTGATGACCGCCGCCGGCCCGGCTTCCGCTGATGGCACGAACTGATAGACGGCGATCGCTGCCCGCTGCATTCCTGCGGCGAGGGCATCCCCGGCGAGCTTGAGGAAAACTCCGGTATAGTTCCTCATTGCCACTGGCTCGATGATCAGCTCGCCACGGTTTTTCCCGATGAAATCTAGCAGCGCCTGCTCGTCACGCGCCGCGATCGCGGCCTCCACCAGCGTCTGGAACCCCGCGACGATTCCAGACTCTGGGGTGGGGAAGTTCTGCTGGTTGCGGATGGCGATTTCTAGGTTCTCGTTGCCTGCGGGCAGGCGTCCCAGCCGGTATTGGCAGACCGCCATGTTGATATAGAAAGCGCCTTGGGGAAAGGTGTCGCGGAGCTTGTCGCGCTCGTCGGTGAATTTCGCGAATCGGCTCACAGCCAGCTCCCATTGCCCCGCACCCATCGCCGCCTCGCCCCATTTGAGCAACGCCAATTTTTGAAAGGGATTGCTTCTAACCACGCCTTGATTGGGGAAATCCTGGTAACAGATTTCGAACGACCGCAGCGCGTCCGGCCAGCGCTTCAACTTCATTTCACAAACTCCCTTGCGGTAGTAAAGCGTGCCGAACTGGGAGCCGTAAGTCTGAAGCGGAGCGTTCTTTCCAAAGCGGGTCACCGCCTTGGTGTTGAAATCGAGCGCTTGCTCCCACCGGCTTTCATTCATCGCCACCCGCGATTTTTCCACCAGAGTCGCTAGAGTTTCGTCCTGCGAGAACGCCGGAATGCTCAGAAGCCATGCGGCGGACAAGCAGGCCAGTGCGCGGCGGAATTTCACGGTGGGGCAAACGGATTTCACGAGTTTGAACTTTCGCTCAGCAAGGCATTGACCGGCAGGTTTCGCAAGCGTTCTCGATGCACCGTTCCAACACGCGCCAGCGCCTTGACATCTAAATTGCCAAATGCCAGCTTGCTTACCATGAAACTCACGCTCGATAAGATGAGTCGGTTAGTCGTTCCAAAGGGATTGCGTGACCGCTTTGCCCTCAATCCCGGGGATTCGCTAGAAGTCACACTCGAACCCGACGGTATCCGGCTTCGTCCCGTGCAGCCCTGCTCACCCCTCGCCGAGGAAGACGGAATCCTTGTGTGTTCCAGCGAGATTCCGCCTTCGACATGGGATATCAGCGCGTTCATCGACGGACAACGCGACCTGCGCAGCCGTGAGTTAGGTGGACTCTGAACCATGAAAGCCTGCTTCGACACCTCCACCCTCGTTGCGGCGTTGCTCCAGCAGCATCCCCACCATGCGGTCGCCTTTCCCCGCCTGCGGGCCGTCAAGCAAGGTGCCGTCCAAGGCTACTTGACCACTCACGGCCTTGCCGAACTTTTCGCGACCCTCACCGCACTGCCGCTCAAGCCGCGTCTCCTTCCTAGGGATGTCCAGCGCCTCATCCAGAAATCCGTGTTGAGCCATTTCACGCTCATTCCACTTGGCCCTCAGGAGTATCTGGACGCCATCGCTCTAACGGTCGCAACCAACCTTTCCAGCGGAGCGATCTATGACGCCCTCCATCTCATCGGTGCCAAGTCCGCCGGATGTAACGCGCTCTACACGCTGAACCTCCGCCATTTTCAAGCCCTTGCTCCCGGCGACTCCCTGGTCCTGCCGCCTTGAGGATCCGGGACTTATCCCACAGTCAGCCAACTTCCATCTTGATCTGTTCAAAAGCGCAGTCTTGTAATGGTGCCATGAGCCTGAATCTCTTATCCAGCCGCCTCAAGCAGACCTTCGGCTACGACGAATTCCGCCCGCTTCAGCGGGAAATCATGGAGGCCTCGCTGGCCGGCCGCGATGCGCTGGCCATCCTCCCGACCGGCGCGGGAAAGAGCCTCTGCTATCAGCTTCCGGCGCTCGTCCGCGAGGGTCTAACGGTCGTCGTCTCGCCGCTCATCGCCCTGATGAAGGATCAGGTGGACCAGCTCGAAGCCAGCGGCGTGGCAGCCACTTTTCTCAACTCGACGCTCGATGGAAATGAAGCTCGCCGCCGGATCGAGGCGCTCAACGCTGGCAGCTATCAGCTTCTCTACGTCGCGCCCGAGCGGCTGATGCTGCCGGATTTCCTATCGCGCTTGCAGGGTTGGAAAATCGCCGCGCTGGCGGTGGATGAGGCGCACTGCATCAGCGAGTGGGGCCACGATTTCCGCCCGGAATACCGCCGCATCAAGGAGGTGCGGCACTTGATTCCGGGCATCCCGATCCTCGCTCTAACGGCCACTGCCACCGAGCGCGTCCGCGAGGACATCCTCAAACAACTCGAACTCCGCGACCCCTCCCTTTTCCTCGCCAGCTTCAACCGCCCGAACTTGAAATACCAAGTCGTCGCCAAGTCGGGCGCTGCCGCACAGGTCTGTAATTTCGCCAGCGCCCGCCCCGAAGACTCCGGCATCGTCTATTGCCAATCCCGTAAAACCACCGAGGCACTCGCCGCCACGCTGCGGACCAACGGCTTCTCCGCCGTCGCCTATCACGCCGGCCTCGACGCCGTGGAACGCGGGAAAAACCAAGACGCCTTCCTCCGCGACGAGGCCAAGATCGTCTGCGCCACCGTCGCCTTCGGCATGGGCATCAATAAGCCCAACGTCCGCTACGTCATCCACGCCGACCTGCCGAAAAACATTGAGGGCTACTATCAGGAAACCGGCCGCGCCGGTCGCGACGGCCTGCCCGCCGATTGTCTGCTGCTATTTTCCCGTGGCGACGTGATGAAATACCTCAAGTTCCTCGACGAAATCCCGGACGGCGAGGCCCGCCAGGTTGCCCACCATCAGCTCGACCAGATGACGCATTTCGCCGAGAGCGATACCTGCCGCCGCGTCAGCTTGTTAGGATACTTCGGGGAAACCTGGTCGCTCGATAACTGTGGTGCCTGCGACCACTGCCTGCATCCGCGCGAGAAATGGGACGCCACTATCGATGTCCAGAAGCTCCTCAGTTGCGTCGTCCGCATCCGCCAAGCCGGGAATTTCAACGTCGGCCTCAACCACATTGCCGAAGTTCTAACCGGCGGTCAGTCCGAGAAAATCCTGCGCTGGAAGCACGACCAACTCACCACCCACGGCATCGGCAAGGACCAGTCGCGGCCCTACTGGGTGGACCTCGGGCGGCAGTTGCTGCGGCTCGGACTGTTAGCTGCCAGCACCGATCAATTTCCCACCGTCGCCATCAGCCAGCGCGGCATCGACACCCTCAAAAAGCGCGAGACTGTCATGCTCACTCGCGCCCTTGCCCTGCCGCAATCCAGGTCCGTCCGCACTGGCGACATTCCCTGCGATCCCGGCCTGTTCGAGTGCCTCCGCATCTTACGCAAGGAACTCGCCGATGCGAAAAACGTCCCGCCTTACGTCGTTTTCTCCGATGTCACGCTGCGTCACTTCAGCCGCGACTATCCAGGAAACGACACTGCGCTGCTGCGCATTCCCGGCGTGGGCGAGAAGAAGTTAGAAGACTACGGCCAAGCCTTCCTCGCCGCGATCCGCGCTTGGCTAACGGCGAACCCGCGTCAGGAATTCACCCCGCTGCAAGCCGTGGCCGCTGCCGCCCCGCGCATTCTAACCGTCACCGGCGGCACCGCAGCCGTGACCTTGGAACTCTATAAAAGCGGCCAATCCATCGCCGAGATCGCCAAATCCCGCGACCTCGCGGAAACCACCGTCGAGAGTCACCTCGCCCAAGCCATCGAGAACGGCGCACGCCTCGACGCTCGTGGTTTCTACTCCGCCGAGGAGGAACAACAAATGCACGCCGCGCTCGAGGGTTACCACGAAATCGCGCTCAAGCCCGTCTTCGAGCAACTCGAAGGCCGGATCAGTTACGGTAAGCTGAAGATCTATCGGGCGCTGAATCCGCACGCAGTACCCACAGAATAACGGCACCGCCCCCGAGGCGTGGACTGCTCCGACATGTCGGAGCTTTCCCACTGGCCGACATGTCGGCCAATGAAAAGCTGGGACTTGTCCCAGCAGTCCAGAAGAGTCCGAGCGATGCTCTTCACCTCCTTCCCAGCAAACACCCGCCCCGGTAAAATCCGATGAGCGCCAAAGCCTGGATCAGGTGATACAAATCGTTGTGATTGAAATGCGCCGAGATGCTCAGGCGACTTTGCTGGACCCAACCCGCGAGCATGGAAAGTCCCACTGCGGCGAGCATCCAGCCACTCCATTTCCGGCGGCAAAATATTGAGGCGACCGCCCACGCGATCATCGCCAGCCCGTAGTCCAGCAGCGCGACGAGAAACTTCGGGTAAGCGATGACCGCCACCAAAGAGAGCGTGAACTTGGCGAAAACGATGCGGTTCCACCCGCGCTGCCGCCCCGCTGGCACGATTTCCCGGATCAGGCTGACGCCCATGCAGAATCCGATGCCGCAGACCAGAATCAGCACCAATCGCCACCAAACCGCAGCCACTTCGAGAGCGAAATTCGGCGCGAAGCCGTGATAGCTGCCACCGACGAAGGCCGAAATCGACATAGCAAGCAGGGCGCGGATCCACCAGCGGGCAGCCAGATTTTCCAGAGAAACCTGGCGATTCAGGCACTAGGCAAGATAGCCGCCTAGAACGGCCAGCAGGTAGTCGGTGAGCAGCGTGGCGGGCTCGTGGATGTTCATGTTTGGGCGAAGAGGTTCCGGTGATGACGCCACCACTCGCTTTGAAAAAGTTGTCCGGGATCGTGAATCTCCTTCAACCGCAGAAACTCCGCGAACTGCGGGTAAGCCCGCTCGATCTGGGCGCGGGTGGCCCAGCGATGATAGGTGAGGAAGAACGATCCTTCGAGGTGTAGCGCGGCATCGATCAAACTGCGGAAGGCGGCGGCGGATCGGGCGATGCCCACCCCGTCGTGCTCGGTGTGGAGATTAAAAATCACGCAGGCGAAGTCGTCCCGCGCCCAAGCGAGAAAGCTTTCGGCATCGCGCCGGATCAAGCGCACAGTGCCGTAGATGACCGGCACACCGCTTTCCCGCAAAATTTCCGCGGCGGATTTCATGAACTCCACCAACCGCTCGGGCGGGACGTAGAGCTCGCCAATCACTTCGCTGGCGGGCACGTCCGCGCAGGAATCGCGGTCGAGTTCGCTGTGGTAGTCGTCGATGTAAACGCTGAGCTGATGGGTGTCCGACTGGTAAATTCCGCCATGGGTGCCGAGGTAGAAGCGGGAGTAGGCGTCGAAGACTTTCGCCCGGTCGTGGTGGGCGAGGTGGATCAGCCGCCGCCATTCGGCCTGCCCCAGCCGTTCCGGTGTCTTCGCTTCGGGCGGGCGGGCAGCCACCGGCTGATAACAGGACAGAACGCCCCGATGCAGGAAATCCGGCGAGTTCTCATCGATGGAAAATTGGAAATCTCCGAATAGGCAGCCCTCGGCGATCCGCCCGGCCAGCTCCGGGAGCAGTCGCTCCAAGGTCGTGATTTCCACGAGCCGTCGGAGGTGTCGGAGAGGGCTGAGCCGCAGGCAAATGGAAGTGATGATGCCGAAACAGCCGTAGCCACCGATCGCCAGACGGAACATTTCGGCCTCCTGACTGCGGCTGCAGCGGAGGATCTCGCCGCGGGCATTGACGAGGGAGAACGCCTCGACGTCGTCGATGATCGGGCGCATTTGCAAGCCGCGGCCATGGACATTTGCGGCTAACGAGCCGCCGAGCGTGAGATCGTCCGCGCCGGTTTGTTTTTGGCGGATCGTCCAGACACTTTCAGCTCCGGTTTGTTGGGAATGAAGGGCTTCCACGAGTTCGCGCCATTTCACCCCGGCACCGAGTTCGATGAAGCCGTGGGGATCGACCTCGCCGATTTGAACCAGCCGGGAGCAATCGATCAGCAAGGTTCCGCCTCCAAATTGTTGCCCGCCCATCGCATGGCGGGCGCCGCAAATCGAGATGGTGCCGCCAGTGGTCGCAGTTTCGCGAACGAGCTGGGCCACCTCTGCGGTGGATTCCGGGCAAACGACTTCCGCGACCCGCGTCGGGTTCAGTTTCGAGTGGATGTCATTGCAGAGGATGCCTTCGGTCATCGGACGATGGGGGAACAGCAACACAGGCATTCGCCGCGGGCGAGTGCGATGTGGCCGAGTGCAAGTGGTGCGAGGATTTCGGCACGCAGCTCGGGGTCACTTGCGACGACCTCGGATTGCAGGCCATTTTCCTTGAGCCAAGCGGGCAGGGCGTCGCGGGAGATCCCCCACAAGAACGGTTCCCGGCGGGATTTGAGCCACCACGCGACAAGCGGGTTCTCGCCACGAAAGGAAATCGAGCCGTCCTCGGCCTGGTCCATGAAGGTGAAAATCACCTGCCCGCCAGGTCCGGCGAGATCGGCAGAATTTTGCAGCATCGCGGCCACCCGGTCGGCGGTGAGATACATCGTGAGACCTTCCGCGAGGACAAGGCTGGACTCCGTCCGGGAGATTCCGGGGCAGGTGGCGAGAGATTCGTGGGCCAGATCCAGCGGCTGGAATGCGAGATTTGAAGCCGGATCGAGTGCGCGCCGCTTCACCGCCTGAGTCGCCGGGTGATCGAATTCAAAGAACCGGACGTGGGGAAATTCCAGACTCAACCTTGCCGCCAAGCTATCGAATCCCGCTCCCAGCACGACGACTTGCCGGATTCCGCCGACCAGTGATGTGCGCACCTTTCTTTCGATCCAGCGTTTCCGCGCGAGATAGTGCGCGATGATTCCCGCGACCATCACGCGTTCCAGACAGAAGACCGCGCGGCGTGCCCAGCCGTTTTTCATGACGAATCCAAACCAGGGCGCAGATCCTGCCCGTCCGAGAATTTGTGAGAGCATTTCCGCTTCTCCGGGCGAGAGCAGTCGCCACAACTGCGGGTCCTTCGAAGCGAGAAGAATGCTTCGCGCCACGAGCAGGGAAGTGTCGCTTGGAGAATCGGCGCGCATGAGGATAGGATGGGGCAACGAGCCGCAATTCCCGGCCATGCGTCAATGACCATGTGGCCGGACACCCGGCTCCACACCCGCGAAGCTCCCTTCTTCTGCTATCCATTGTCCAGACCGCCAAGAGTGTCGGCCTCCTTACCCTTGCATGGCAGATCGGACTCCCTAAGCTTGCCCACCAGTGCCCAGCGCAAACCTCAATCTCCATCGCAATCCCTCGTGGTTACGGACCCTCGTGCGGGTGACCTTGGTCTGCTTGGGCTGCATCGTCATCTTGCTGCCGGCGTGGTTGCCTAACCGCCCAACGATGCCGATGAAGAGCGGCACCGTCGAGCTGTTGCAAGCGTGCCTGCTCGCCGCATCTGCCGCCGTGATGCTCGGCGCGGCGCCTCATGCCGGGCATAACCGGCCCGTTTGTTTGGTGTTAGCGTTGCTCTTATTCGCGGCGTTCATCGGAGAAATCGAGGATTTCATATCCGGCTTCCTCAGCCTGAAATTCCCCGGAGCATGGCTGGTGGGGATCGTCCTGTTAGCCGCGCTCATCGCCATCCTGCGCCACCGCCGGGTCATGCTGCATTTCGTCTCCACCATGGGCAATCATGCGGGCACCGGCCTGATCGGCGCGGCGTTGTTGATCCTTTACGTTTTTAACAAACTCTTCGGCAGCTCGAAGTTCTGGAAGGCATCGCTCGGTGCCACCGCCTTCTCGCCCGAGATTCCCAAAATTTGCAGAAGCTATCTTGAATTGTTCGGTTGTTATCTGTTGTTCGTCGGCATCGTCGGACTCTCCATCACCCTGGCGCGGCGGCGGGAGCCTTGAACATCGAACGCACAACATCGAAGCTCCTCTTCCACCCATGTTTCACATCGTCCTCGTCGAACCCGAGATCCCGCACAACGCCGGAGCCGCCGGGCGGCTTGCGCTAGCGACCGGCTCCACGCTCCACCTGATAGAGCCGCTGGGGTTTTCACTGGAGGACAAATACGTCCGCCGCACTGGACTCGACTATTGGCAGGATGTGAAATTGCAGGTCTGGAAATCCTTCGATGACCTTCGCGCCACCGCCGGCCCTGAGGCGCGGTTCTGGTATCTCAGCACCAAGGCCACCTCCTCGCCGTGGCAGGCGAAATTCCAGCCCGGCGACTACCTCGTCTTCGGTCGCGAAACCAAAGGGCTGCCAGAAAATCTAATCGCTGAGGCCGGCGATCACGCGCTGCGGATTCCCATGGTCCCCGGCAGCACCCGCAGTCTCAATCTAGCAACCGCCATCGCCATCGTACTTTATGAAGCCGCGCGGCAGCAGCAGCCGGCGTGGTGATTCTAACTCTTGTTCGTCTGCGGCGGTCAGATGGTGCCGCCGGTAGGGTCCCTGAGGCTCTACCCGCCTTTGATGGGTCGGGCAAGAAGTTAAGGCGCGTCGAAGACGATGCGGAAGCCGAGGTCGGGGCGGCGGAGGGCGCGGTCGGTGGTCCACTCGCGGGTGGTGGCGTTGCTGTTAGGTTTCAGATAGGAGCCGCCGATGATGACCCAGAGTTTTTCGCCGAGTGGGTTGGCGGGGTTAGGTGCGGGCTTGCGGGTCCACTCGCAGATGGAGCCGGCCATGCCGATGAGGCCTGACGGGGTGCGATCCAGGGTGGTGGTGGCAGTGACGGGGGCAAACGGTCCGGGCTGGAGCGCGGCGAAGTTTTTCACGTCCACGCTGAGCGCACCTAACCATTCTTCCTGGGTTGGTAAGCGGGCTTTTTTCCGCTCGGCGTAAGCGGTGGCGTCCCACCAATCGACACCGACGACAGGCGAGTCGAGGGTGACGGGTTGACTCTGCCAGACGCCGTTAGATCTCGCGGCGGTGAGCAGGGCGGGCCAAGCGGTGGGTTCGTGGGAAAGTTTTGCGGGCGGCTGGTCGGTGGAGTCGTAGATGTGCTCGTTCTTGTCCTTGGCCAAGACGGCGAGGGCATCAAGGAAATCGGCGTATTCGCCGATGGTGATTTCGTGGGCGGAAATCCGAAAGGCGGGCAGGGTTTCATCGCTCCCATCGGGCGTGGGATGGCGGCCGGCGGCGATGCTAACCGCCTCCGGCAAGGCGGCGCGGGGCGGGGCGGACGGCACCGGTGGCCGCATTTTCACGGCAGCGATCACGATTCCTAACAAGACAATGCCGGTGCCCAGGGTGATGAACGCGACGGGTTGCTTTTTGCTGGCACGGGCACCGTGTTTGGTGGGGGTGAGGATGGACAGCGGATCGGCGAGCTGGTGCTCGATCTGTATGCAGAAATCGCGAGTCTGGCCCCAGGAAATCGGGGCGTCGATGCCCTCGCCGCGCATCCAGCCGAGCAGGGTGAGAACGCGGGTGGCTCCGGGTTGGCCATCGGCGACGAGTGGGACGAGGACGTTTCCGAGGTGGACGATGTCGCGCACGGACTGGTCCGCCGTGCGGGGTCCGGCGAGGGCGAGATTTTTTAAACGGATGACGCCGTGCTCGTCCTGATAGACGGTGTCGAGGTCCATCGGTGAGGTGGACTGGTCGAGGACTTCGTGCTGGAGGTGGGCCTCCGCCACCCGCCGTAAAAGATGGGCGAGGCGTGCGGGAGGGAAGGGTTCGCCCACCCGCTCGCGCTGGGCGAGGGTGACGCCGGGAAGGAGTTCATGGGCATAAAAACAGATTCCTGGCTCGTCCACGGCTTCATACACCGAGCCGATTAGCGGATGATCGACGGCGGCCTTGGCCCGGACATCGGCGAGGAAGGCATCGCGATTTGCTAACTGATCTGTGCGCAGTTCATCGACGAGGACCAGCCGGGCGACGGACACTTGTTCTGCGAGCCAAGTGCTGGAGAGGGAGTTTTCATCGAGCAGTTTCTTGAGTCGGTATTCGCCTAACAGGCGTTCGTCGGAGGCGGGATTCATGGGGCTGGGTGAAGTCACTGGGTCGGCAGCGGCGGTGGTAGCAACGGCAGGCTCGGATCGGAGTCTTGGAATTCCGGGAGCAGTGTTTCGGCGGGAGTGGTGGCAGGCTGCCGCTGGATCTTCGCAGCGAGGTCGCGGGGCCAAGCTTGCACGTCTAACACCTCACCTTTATACAACAGTGAAACGACTTGGCCGTAGTAGCTGCGCTCGCCGAACAAATGCTCAGTCTGGGTGTCCTGCGGCGGAATCACGTAGGTCATTCGCAGGTTTTCCTCGCCGCCAGCCCAGTCGAAGGGCATCGAGACCCACTTCTCGGTGACTTGAGTTTCGTCGTCGCGTTTTACGATTTCACCTTTGGAAGTCCGGTTGAAAAAGAGCACCACGACGGAGAGTTCCCCGGTGTCGATGTCCTCACCGGGAGCCTTCTGGACGGGGATGGTTAGAATGACTTGTTGGCCGGCTTCGGCGTTGGGGTTTTTGAAAATGCGGACGCGCCCGAGTGCGAGTTTTCCGAGCATGGCATCGGGCTGTTCGAAGCCGTCGCGGAGTTTGCCGGCGGCGAGTTCATAAAGCACCCCGGCACCGGAGACGCCCATTTGGAAGACTTTCTCATAGTGGGCGGCGGCGGTGTCGAACACGCCCATTTGCTCGTGAACGAGGCCGAGTTCGTAATGCACGCTCGGGTCATCCGGCGAGCGGGAAAGCGCATCTTCGAGTTTCACGATGGCCAGTCCCATGTCACCTGAGACGCGGGCTTGGCGCGCTTCCTTGACCATCCGCTCCGACTGCGGATCGTCCACTTTCAGCACCGCGACGGGCGTGGGTGCGGGCAACGGCTGCGCAGCCACCGGCGGCGGTAACGGTGGCCGGGAAACGACAGCCGACGCCTGATCCCCTTCGGCCCCGGCGGCGGGAACCCGCACGACTACCACTTTCGAAACCTCTTTGATCACCGTCCGCACCTCGCGCGATTCGTCGAAGCGGGTGGCCAACGCCATCCCCGCCACTAACAACTGCGTGAACGCCATCAACCCCAACGCCCAACAGGAAAGGGTGAAAACGGGCAGCCGGCCCCCAGGCTTTTCGGAGATCATCGGCGGAAGATGCGGACCGGCGTCCCCGTTGTCAATCCGTGGGGCGGATGGGGCGCGTTCATTCTGAACGCTGTGTGCTGCGGACTTCCTGTCCGGCGCAGTTGACTCGTCCGGCTCCAACATCTCCCCGCAGTCCTAAAGTATGGAGCACGCCCTTCATGATGTATTGTGCTATGAGAAGTGGTCAGAAAGGTCAAGCGGTGCATTTGCTGGCAGACATGGCAACCACGCCATTGCCGGATCACATGGTGATTTCTATCGCAACCGATAATGCATTCGATCTCGGTATCTTGTCCTCCAAAGTCCACGTCCAATGGTCTTTGGCCACAGGCGGCACACTCGAAGACCGTCCCCGCTATTACAAAACCCGCTGTTTCGAAACCTTCCCATTCCCCGCACTCGAAGAAGGCCCGCTCAAGCAGCGCATCCGCGATCTCGGCGACGGCGAGCGGCTCGACGCGCACCGCAAGCGCCAGCAGGAGCAACATCCCGGTCTCACCCTCACCGGCATGTATCACGTCCTCGAAAAGCTCCGCGGCGGCGAGCCGCTGAATGCCAAGGAAAAGCTCATCCCCGACCAAGGCCTCGTCACCGTGCTCCGGCAGATCCACGACGAGCTGGATGCCGCCGTGTTAGAAACGTATGGCTCGAGCCACCTCGCGGTCGAGACACAAGACGGCAAGACACAAGACGTAAGACCAGAGCAGGCACAGGAAGAGCTTTTGACACGACTCGTCGCCCTCAACCACCAGCGCACCGCCGAGGAAAAACGCGGCCACATCCGCTGGCTGCGTCCGGACTATCAGAACCCAGCATCCGCCGCGCCCCACTCCATCCAAACCACCCTCCAAGGCACCGAGCCGGACCCTTCCTCTTCAAAAATCAAAAATCACCAATCCTCAATCGACAATCCCTCATCGTCCCTCCCCTGGCCCGACCGCCTGCCGGAGCAAGTCGCGATCCTTCGCAAGCTCATCGCTGATGACGATTGTCCGTCCTGCGCCTCGTTGCTCGGCTGTCCAGAGAATGGGGTAGATCGTGAACTCTGGAAATCTTCTTGGTGCGATAAGCGCGACGGGTTGTTGTAGCTTCTTTTGGCGGTCAGTCCGACGCTGGTGTTAGAAAATCTCCCGGGATCATGAATCATCTGCCCAAGCTCACCCCACCGCCGCATCTAGCGGATCACGCCATTCACTTCTCGCCGATACTAGCAGAGCTGGCGCAGCTCGAAGCTGACGGGGTTTTCACCCGGATGAAGTCCGCGCCGGCAGGCCTAGCAGAAACCGAGGCGGCACGGCGGTTGGAGGAAACCGGGCCAAACGTCGTCGCAGCGGGTGCTCACCGCAGCTCGCCGTGGCGGCTTCTAACCGCCGCCCGCAATCCGTTGGTCATCCTGCTGGTAGTGCTCGCGGCGATTTCCTTCGCCACCGGCGACGCACGGGCCGGCAGCGTGATGTCGCTGATGGTGGTCCTCGGCGTGATGTTGCGCTTCGTGCAGGAAGCCCGCGCAGACGCAGCGGCGGAGAAACTCAAGGCGATGATCAACGTCACCGCAGCCGTGGTCCGCGACGGCAAGGAAGAAGAAATCCCGCTGCGGCAATTGGTGCCTGGAGACGTGGTGACGCTGTCCGCCGGCGACATGATCCCGGCGGATGTGCGGCTCATCGCGGCAAATGATTTGTTCGTTTCGCAAGGCACTCTCACCGGCGAATCGCTGCCTGTCGAAAAACTCGCCACCTGTGAAACCCGCTCCGGTATTACACCGCTGGACCTTCCAAACATTTGTTTTCTCGGCACCAGTGTGGAAAGCGGCGCGGCCACCGCCGTCATCCTAGCGACCGGCCCGCAGACCTACTTCGGCAGCATGGCGGGGAGCATGACTGGCGATCCGGAACCGACCAGTTTTGACAAGGGCGTCCAACAGTTCACCTGGCTGATGATCCGTTTCATCGCAATCATGGTGCCGCTGGTGTTTCTCATCAACGGCCTAACCAAGCACGACTGGCGGGGCGCGTTCTTCTTCTCCATCGCCGTCGCCGTCGGTCTAACACCGGAGATGCTGCCGATGATCGTCGCGGTCTGCCTGTCGAAGGGCGCGCTGGCGATGTCGGGGAAAAAGGTCATCGTGAAGCAGCTCAACGCGATCCAAAACTTCGGCGCGATGGACGTGCTGTGTACCGACAAGACCGGCACGCTGACGATGGACCAAGTCATCCTCCAACGTCATTGCGACGTGATGCAGAAGGAAAACGCGGAGGTGTTCCGCGATGCTTATCTAATCGCGCATTTCCAAACCGGCCTGAAGAACATGCTCGACCGGGCTGTTCTAACGCATCGCGACGCACGCCCGGAAATCATTGCCGGATTCAGCAAGGTCGATGAAATCCCCTTCGACTTCGTGCGCCGGATGATGTCGGTGGTGGTGGAAAAGCCGGACAAGGAACACCAGCTTCTAACGAAGGGCGCGCCCGAGGCGGTCTTCCCGCGCTGCACGTCTTATGAACTGAACGGCGAGTTTTTCCCGATGGATCCGGCCCGCACCGCCGAGTTGATCCGCCATTACGAGGACTTGAATTCGGATGGTTTCCGCGTGCTCGCGATCGCCCACAAGCGCCTCGCAGCGGACGAATTCATTTCCAAGGACGATGAATGCGACCTCATTCTCAAAGGCTACATCGCCTTTCTCGATCCGCCGAAAGACAGCGCGGCCAAAGCACTCGCGGCGCTCCAACAGCATGGCGTCACCGTCAAGGTTCTAACCGGCGATAACCACCTCGTCACCCGCAAGGTATGCCGCGAAGTCGGATTGAATGCCGATGAGATTCTCCTCGGCAACAAAGTGGAAACGATGACCGATGCCGAACTCGCCGAAGCCGCCGAGACCACCCACGTTTTTGCACGCCTCTCACCTGCGCACAAGCAACGGATCATCAGGGCGCTCCAACAGAAAGGCCACGTCGTCGGTTTCATGGGCGACGGCATCAACGACGCCCCCGCCCTGCATGTGGCCGACGTGGGCATCTCGGTGGATTCCGCCGTGGATATCGCGAAGGCGGCCGCCTCCATGATTCTGTTGGAAAAGGACTTGATGGTTCTCGACCAAGGAGTGATCGAAGGCCGCAAGGTGTTCGTGAACATCCTCAAATACGTCCGCATGGGAGCCAGCTCTAACTTCGGTAACATGTTCAGCGTGCTCGGCGCGAGTGCTTTCCTGCCGTTCGTGCCGATGGCACCGATCCAGGTGCTGACTAACAACTTGCTCTACGATTTCTCGCAGGTGCCGATCCCCGCCGACACGGTTGGCCCGGAGCAGACTGCCATGCCGCAGCCGTGGCACATCGGCGATATCAAGCGCTTCGTGTTCTTCATTGGTCCTATCAGCTCGATCTTCGACTACACGACCTTCTTTATGATGCTCTATGTCTTCGGCTGTTGGGACCCGGCGCGAGCCTCGCTTTTTCAAACCGGCTGGTTCGTCGAGTCACTGATTACCCAGACGCTGGTCGTTCACGTCATCCGCACGAACCGGATTCCATTTTTGCAAAGTCGCGCGAGCTGGCAGCTCGCGATGACCACCGTCGTCATCATGGCCGCTGCGGCGTGGTTGCCATACTCGCCGCTGGCCCCGGCCCTCGGCTTCACCGCCTTGCCGCCGCTTTACTGGCCGCTCCTGCTAGCGACGTTATTCTGTTACGTCGTGCTCACCCAGTTAGTGAAAATGTGGCTGATCCGCAAAGCGTGGCTTTAACCGCAGCGGGAGAGTCACGGAGCCACCACACGCCTTGCTGGGGTGCTGCGATTGCGCAGCTATTGAAGGGCGCGAAGCACTTCTCAACGACTCTACATTCGCCTCCACGACCAAAGTGTCGCCGTAGTATCACTGCGGGATAATAAATCCCCCCAGCCGCAGGATGGTGCTATTTTCCCAGACCCAAATCCCCTCCCTAACAATAAAACCCGCAACGCTGAATGAAAAACCCGCTACGAGCCGAACCAGAAAGTGGTTTATCATTACTATCACCATCGTCATCACCGTGTTAGCCACCCTACTATTCATCAATCTCAAGTCGGGAGAGAAACAAATCCGCTTCGAAATGAAGCATGAGTTTGCGGTGAATGATCCTCAATTCTTGCGCAGCATCGGACAATTGTTAGGGCCGCCGCTTCTTCCTGGGAATCGGGTCATCGCATTGCATAATGGACTACAGATTTTCCCCGCGATGTTGGCTGCCATCCGCAATGCGCGCGAGACGATCACCCTAGAATCCTATATCTATTGGTCTGCCGACATAGGTCGTCAGTTTTCAGATCCCCTCAGTGAGCGCGCTCGTGCGGATATAGACCCTTTGCCAAAAATAAGTTCCGCTATTCGGAGTGCGTTTTGCAGACGGACCGGATGGTTTCTGGGAGATCTATCAGGTTCTGGAGCGCTGCGACGATTTTGTCGCTGAGGTCTTTGCTTTGTTTAGTGAAGTAGCCTGCCAAATAGTGTCCTTTGAGATGCTGCCAAAGGCGCTCGATCGGATTGAAGTCGGGACTGTATGGCGGCAGATAGATAGGTTCGATATGATGCCAACGCAGGCTCTTGGTTTTGTGCCAGCTGGCATTGTCCAGCACGAGCAGCACGCGTTTGCCGCGAGGCAGTGGCACCTCGGCAGCCATCGCGTCGAGGAAGACCTGGAATACTTCCGTGTCGCAATGGGGAACGATGAGGCTCACCAGCTGGCCGCTCTCAGGATTGACCGCACCGATGACGTTCTGGCGGACGTGGCTCCCTTGGTAGGCTTGGGTCGGCCGCGAGCCTCGTTTGACCCACTTCTGGCGTGGCCGGGGATCGCCTTCAAACCCGGCTTCGTCGCCGAAGAAAACTTCACAGGCAGGGTCTTCCAAGAACTCAAGCAGCTCCATGCCGAAAGCCTGGCGCTGATCTTCCCACGCTTCGAGATTGGGAGGCTCGGGCACGGGCCGGGGAATCTTGCGGACGTATTGATGCTCATGAAGGTAGCGCACGAGCGTGCGGTAGCTGAGGTCGATTTGCTTTTCCTTGCACAACCAGCCGCAAAGTTTGATGACGGTCCAGTGGGTTTGGTTCGCAAGTGCCGGATCATCCACCAGCGGAAGGATGTCGGAGACGACTCTCGCGGCATCGAGCTTGCGGGGGCGTCCGGAGCGCGGCTTGTAGGTAAGCCCGTCGATCCCTTGTGCGTTGAAGCGGGAAATCCACAGCCGCAGCATTCGGCCGCTCACCCGGCTGTTGCGCAATACCAAGTCATAACCGACTCCAACTAACAACAAATGGATTGCATTGAGGCGCCGGAACACCTTGTT
>JAYTEI010000069.1:0-4181 GCA_043735445.1 Akkermansiaceae bacterium
GGAGAAACCAGCACCTCCAGCAGCTCCGGCATCATCCCAAACAACGCCCCCCATGCCAGCGCCCAGTTGCCCAAGCGCTTGCCCATCATCAGCTCTCCGATCAATGCGCCCAGCGCTGCCTGCGTGATCCAATCCACAGCGCGACCATGCCGGAAATTTCCCATTCGCAAACCCGAATGTGTCCCGGCGTAAATTCTGCGCTGGTGTGAGTCATGGCACTTGCTTCCACGTCGCGTGGTTGAGCCGCCAGCCGTCTTGGTCTTTTTGCCAGTCGAAGGTGACATCGTATTTCCCATCCGCCGGGCGGTAGTTGGGGAGGACGACGAGGCCGGACAACGTTAGATCCACCGTCGCTTTATCGCCGTTGACGGTGACGGAGCGGAGATCTAGCAGCACGAAGCGGGTTTCCTTGGCTTGGTTGCAGAGCCAGGAAAAGATCGCCTCGAGTTCATCGCGTTGGAAGGTGCCGTTGGCTTCTTTGATGGTGGGAGTGTCGAGTGCGACCTCACTGGCGAGCAGGGCGTTGAGCGAGTAGGCACCCATTTGGCGACCGACTTTACCGGTGCCACTGTCGAGGGTGAGCGTGATGAGCAGCGATTGAGTGCGGCGTTTCAGGACTTGGGTGTCGGAAAACCACCAGGCTCCGAAGCCACCGAGAATGGCGATGACGATGAGGGAGATAACGAGGCGTTTCATGTGGCGGCGGGCTGTTGGCTGGGGTCGTAAAAAATCCGGATGTCCGCCTTGTCGGTGCCGAGCAATTGCTGGGCGCGTTTGAGGGCGGCGCGAGTCGAGAGGTTCGGGTTGCGCGGGTTGGTTAGAAAGATGTTGCTCTCGCCGGCCCGGCGGTCGCAGCCGTCTTGCAAGGTGATGAGGATTCCGGATTTTTTCAGCACCCGATAGACTTCCCGGGTCGCGCCGGAAACGATGAGATGCAGACCTTTTTCCCGCATGAAAAGGATCAGATCCTCCAGCGCCATCACGCTAGTCGCGTCGAGATGGCGGGCGTTTTTTAAACGTAGAATGATCACTTGGATCGCCGGGTCCGAGACGGTCCGCTGGATCTGCGTGCGGAAAAGCTCGGCCGCGCCGAAAAATAAATCGCCCTCGACGTGGACGATCGAAATGGACGGAATCGGGCGCTGGCGCTTCTCACCCATTTCCCGCAGCTCGCCCTTATCGCTGAACTCATATTCGATCAAATAGGGTCGGCTGGCCTTGCGCAGGAACAGCATGATCGAAATGGCCACGCCGATGAAAATCGCGACATGCAAGGGCGCTAACAGCGTGGCGATGAAGGTGATCACCAGCACCGCCGCGTCGTCGGTGGTCGAGAGTAGGCAGATCCGAATGTGGCGGAGATTAAACAATGAAAACGAAAGGCCGATGACCAACGCCGCCAGTCCGGCCTTGGGCACGTAGTCGATGAGCGGCACTCCCCAGCCGACGGAGGCGGCGATTAGAATCGCGATGGCCATGGTGTAGATGCCGGAAAACAACGAGGCGAAGCGGGTGCGCGCGCCGGATTCGTGGTTGAGCATCGAGCGTGTTAGAGAACCCGAGGCTGGCATCCCACCGGCGAGGGCACTGGCGAGATTGGCCATGCCGACGGCTAACATGTCTTGGTTCACGTCCGGGCGGTCGCCGGTTTTCGAGGCCAGAGTTTTCGCCATCAAGGTGTTTTCTAACGAGGCGAGGAACGCGAGGGCGAAGGCGATGCTCAGCAGCGATGAGATGTCCGAGAAAATCCCCGGGCGGATCAAGTGCGGCATTTTCCACATCAGATCGCCAAAGCCGAAGGTCGCGAAGGTTGCCGTCCCTTTGAACGGCTCCGTGCCGTGGCGAATCAACGAGCCATAGACGACCGAGGAAATCAACAACGCCAGCGCAAACGCCGGCCACGTCGGCCGCCACCGCCGGAACGCCGCGAAGACTAACAAGGTGCTGCCGCCGATCAACATCGAGACCCACTGAGTGTGCGGCAGCGCTCGCGCCAGCCCGAATAACAGCCCCAAAAAGGTCGATGAAGTTTCATCACTCACATAAGCCTCTAACCCGAGAAATGGCTTTAACTGGTTCGCCACGATCAACACTGCCGCCCCGGAAATATAACCGACCAACACGCTGCGCGAAATGAACTGCAACAGATCCGCCACTCGGAACAACGCGCCCATCGTCGCGAAGAATCCCACCATCATCACTAACAGCGGTATTAACTCGCTCCAGCGCCCGGTTAGCGCCGGGTTCACCGAAAAGAAGCTGAACAACATGAACGCCGTCGCATTCGTCGGACCCAAGATCGTGTGCCGCGAGCCGGCGAACAATGGTGCGACGAACGCCGCCACCGCCGTGCTGATGATGCCATAGACGACCGGCAGCCCGGCGATCGCCGCGAACGCGATGCCTTGGGCGATCGCCAGCACCGTGACGTTCGCCGCAGCCCACGCGTCATGCCGCAGTTTCAGGAAACTGTAGCGCTTCAGATCGCGGGTGAAGGGGGCGATTTGCACCCGCTCCGCCGCAAAGAAATCCCGGACATTGCCGGGGGTTTTGCGAAGCGTGCGGGAAATTTTCATCAAGTCATTTGAGGCTACTTGAAGCGCGCCCGCCAGAAGAGAAACACGCCTAACACCACGCAGGCCACGTTGGGCACCCACAGCATCAGCAGCGCCAGCGACTGCGGCTTGAACTGTTCTGCCATCATCGAGATCAGGAAATAACCGGTGCCTATCAGCAAGCTATAAACCAGCCCACGAGAGGTATCCCGGCGGCGGGATTGCAGGCCCAGCGGCACTGCGACGAAGGCGAATGCGAAGCAGGCCAGCGAGAACGAATAGCGCGTCATGATCTCCGTCTCCATCTTGCCTTTCTTGTCCTCGCCCATCGTCGGATCGTTGGCGATTTCCTGGCGGATCTGCGCGTTAGACATCGAGTTCGCCTTGGGCTTCTTCGGGTTGCTGAGGTCGATCACCAGCGGCTCCGCCTGCTTGGCGAAGACCATCATTTCGATCTCGCCCTTTTCATTGCGGGTCTCGAAATACGCGTCTTCGAGTTTCACCCGCAACTGGCTTTTCCCCGGCTCGGGATCAGTTAGCAGGGCCGCTCGCGCCGCGTGGACGTAGGTCACCTCGCCCGCCTTATCTTTTTGCTGAGACAAACTGTAAAAATGGAAGCCCTCCACCCACTCGCCGGTTTTCCCCTCGATCAACAATTTCTGGATTTCCTCGCCGTCACCCTTGAGGTCTAACTGGACCACCCCCGGCTTGAGCAACGAGTCGGGATCGCGCTTCGCCTGATCATAAAATAGCTGCCAGATCGACGCGCGTGAATGCGGCACCACATTCACATTGAGCCACAGACTGAGCAGCGACAGCGCCGCGCCGATGACAAACACCGGCACCGCCAGCCGCACCAGACTCAAGCCCGCCACCCGGAAACTGGTGATCTCATGGTGCGACGACAGCCGCCCGAAAACCAACAGCACCGCTGATAGAAAGCCCCACGGGATGGTGTACATCAGCGACAGCGGCAGCACGTTGATCACTAACCGCATCACCAATTCCAGCGGTGCCTTCTGGTCCACCAGCAGAGGTTGGATCTGTTTGAAAAGATTCCCAAGCACCAACACCAGCCCTAACACCAGCACCGCATACAGCGTGCCTGACAGCACCTGTTTTCCAATATAGCGGTCCGAAATTCGCATGAAGTCGCCACACCCTAGTCACCGCCTACCCCCTGTCCAGACTAGAGACGGCTGGCCGGCCTTCATGCCCAAGTGTCACTGGAAAGTGGTGGGCAAAGGCCGCGTGAAAACCCGGCATCCCCATTCTCAGAACGAATACAAAGCGCCTAGCGAGAGCACGAACGCGGAATCGAAGGACAAGCTGGCGCTCGAGCCGTTGGCACCGAGTTCAAAATCCTCCATGCATTGGTAGCGGCCGGCGGCTTGGATCGACCATTTATCGCTGAGCTGATAGGTGCCACCGACGCCCAGATAGAAACCGGTTAGGACGCTGGTGTCGGAATCGCTGCCGGAACTCGTTTGCGTGCCCAATGGGCCGGTTGCGGTGGTGGAGGATTCGAAATCATAAGAACCCGAGGCGACTGCAGCGCTCACGCCCGCCTCGAACAGCAGGTCGAACTTGGCGGCCACTGGCACTTCGAGATAGGTGCCAAAGTTA
>JAYTEI010000070.1:0-1823 GCA_043735445.1 Akkermansiaceae bacterium
AAGACATTGGGCCGAGGCTCGATGAACCAGCGTTTCAGATGGCCCCGGATGGCGGGCGGAACATCGTTGCAAATGAGGACGGTCATTGGGGAGATTGGAGATTGGAGATTGGAGATTGGAGATTGGAGATTGGAGATTGGAGATTCCAGCGACTTCTCTCGCCATCAACTATCAACCATCCACCATCAACTCATCTGAGGTTTTTTAGGCTTCCGAATGCGGTTGGAGTGGGTGATCTGGCGGGGCTTCTTCGGGATTCTCGCCGAGGCCTTCGAAGAGTTTCTTGAGATCTTCCGGCATGCGGCGAAGCATGCGGGATTCCTCGACTTTTTGCTTGAGGAGCTTTCTGACGAGGGTGCCGTCGTCGTTGGGATTGATGGAGAGCGCCTCGAAGGCGGCAGGCCAGCTTGTTTCGTGTTTGTAGAGGTCCGCCGCATCGTAAATGAACGGCAGGGTGCCGGCGGCGTGGACGAAGCCGAGCTGGGGAATGAAGCCCATGGAGCAGCAGACGGCAGCAGTGAGGGCGTAGAGCGATGCGTTAGACGCGGAGAGTGCGCGGTTGATGCCATCGGCGACTTGCCAGTTGTCCGCCTTGTAGTCGCGGCCTTTCCAGGTGACGCCATATTTCAGGCCGAGTTCGGCGTAGGTTTGTTTGACGCGTTTCCCCTCCATGCCGCGAAGTTGTTTGATGTTTACGCCGTGGACGCTGGCCTCGGGGAAACGATGGAGAAACATCCGGCGGGCGATCTCGTTTTGGGAGCGTTTGTCCGCCCAAGCGGTGGCGTGGATGCGGGCCATCGAGTTATCATGGTTCGGCGTGATGCCGAAGGCGTAGAAGCGCAGCCCATCCTCGCCGAGCCAGAAAAGCGGGCAATTGCACTGGGCGGCGGCTTTCACTGCGGCGTGGGTGATGGTGGTGCCGGGGCCGAGGATCAGCGCGGAAACGGTGGCGACGGGTAGCCGGGTGACGAGTTTGTCACTGCCGATCCATTTGATGGACGAGTCGTCCACCTCGATGCGGCCGTGTTCGAGGTAGATGGGAGTCCAACGGTCCTTGGCGGGAGCAAGGGTATCGAGGGGCGGGCGTTCGAAGATGGGCATGGGGGTGAAGAGGTAAGATTTGGAGAGTTAAGATACAAGAGAAGAGACTGGATGAGAGGGCGGAGAAATTGACAGTTTTAGTCAAGTTGGCTAGGTTGCGGCCATGCAAGTGACGATCCACGAGGCGAAGACGCATCTATCACGGCTGATCGCGGCGGTGGAGCGGGGTGAGGAAGTGATTATTTCCCGGCGAGATAAGCCGGTGGTCAGGTTGGTGATCGAGAGTCCGGCAAAGCCGAAGCGGAGGTTGGGGTTCATGTTGAAGGCAGGACAAATGCCCCCGAACTTGGACGGCCTTTTTGATAAAAAACTGGATGAGGAAATTGAGCGGGACTTTTACGAGGCAGTGGAGGCAAAAAAACCCTACCGGCCAGGATCTTCACCGGAGTGATCCACCATGGAACGATGTCTTTTGGATACGATGGCGGTATTGTGGATGGCCCTGCGACCCGATCTGCTGGGAAAATACGCGGCGAGGAAGCTGGCGGATCCCGAATTGGATCTGGCTTATTCCGTGGTCAGTCTGTGGGAAATCGGGATCAAAATGGCGGGCAAGGGTTACGATGAATTTGAGCTGCCCGATGACTGGGATGTTGCTTTGCCTGAGCAGTTGGAAGATCAGGGAATCATCCGATTGAATATCGAACCCAAGAACTGCCGGTTGATTGAAGATCTGCCGTTCCATCATCGGGATCCATTCGACCGCATGATCATCGCGCAGG
>JAYTEI010000071.1:0-1819 GCA_043735445.1 Akkermansiaceae bacterium
GCCCTTAAAAGTGGCGCGGCTGGCCATTTCATCGACGCCCTCGTGCATCGCCTTGACCACCGCGGCGGGCAGCGGTTCGGTCACGTCGCCGATGCCGCAACGGATGATGCGGGCGGCCTTGTCGGGGTTTTCCTCGGTGTAAACCCGCACGCGGCGGGCGATTTCAGGGAACAGATAACCGGCTTTGAGCTTGAGGAAATTGGAATTGATCGTGGCCATGCGGGCGGACCTTTAACGAGCGGCGGGCGGACGCGCAAGGCCGGAAGAATCCAGACTCTTGAGGCACCATCGACGAAGCCAAGTGTCCCATTGACTCCATTTGCAGATGAGACTATGAATTCCCTCATATGAAAGCTTCGTTGGTGAAATCAAAAGTTAAAAAGCCCGAGGCCAAGGCTACATCTGCGGTGGCGGGAGCGGTGCATTCCTGCATTCATGGGCGATCCAGCATGGGCTTGGTTCCGGCCTACACGCCGTCCATGCTCATCGAGTCGCTGAAGGCGGGGTTGGCATTGCACGAACTCGAAGTCCTCCGCAGCAGCCTTGGTCTGCCGATGGATCGACTCGCCCCCATGCTTGGTATTTCGAAGGCCACCCTTCATCGGAGGAAAGCGGCAGGTCGTTTGGATCCCGCGGAGTCCGACCGCGTTTTGCGTTTCGCCCGGCTGATGGGAACGGCGGTGGATGTGCTGGAAAACGAGCATAACGCCCGCTCTTGGCTCACCTCGCCTCAATACGGGTTGGGTGGAGCCGTCCCTCTCGAATACGCGGAAACGGAAGTGGGGGCTCGCGTAGTGGAGCATCTCCTCGGTCGTATCGAACACGGAGTCTATTCTTGATGAGGCAGGCCTTTCGCATCGTGAGAGAGAAACACGCCGCCACCGCTTTCACGGGAGAGGGTGCCGCGCTCGTGGGTGGCCGTTGGAACTCGCGGGGAAACCATCTCGTTTACACCAGTGGTGCCGCGTCGCTGGCGGCCTTGGAAACCTTGGTGCATCTCAATCCACTCATGCGTTTCAAGTATCTCATCTTCCGCATCGAGTTCGATGAAGCTCTGATCGAGAAAATCATGCCCGGTGACCTCCCGGCTAACTGGAGAGGACAGCCGCCACCGCCATCGACGAAGCATGTCGGTGACCTTTGGTTCAAGCAATCCCGCTCGGCCGTGTTGGAACTTCCCAGCGTGATCGTCCCGATTGAAATCAACTATCTGTTAAATCCCATCCACCCGGATTTCAAAACGATCACCATCGCCAAGCCGGAGCCGTTTTCCTTCGATCTGAGGCTGCTGCCATGATCCAGAAGGCAAGAAGACGGCTTCATTGCCGATGGTGACTGCGCGGCGGCATCAAAATAGATTCGATAGCCCGCAGGATGAAGCCAGAATCGCGCGAAACTTTACTCATGGAGAGTCAACTCGCGAAGTGATCGACGCACGAATGATTCAGCGTCGTTGAAGTGGAACCGGTTAGTGACCGTTATTTTTACACGCCGATCTGCGAGTCCATTCGTGACAATCTAGCACAATCGTTTCAACTCATCAGCGACTCCGGCAGTTAGCTACCCAATCCCCAAACCATGTTCACCTGGATCCCCATTCACGAAGAAACCGCCAAGCGCCTGCTTGATTTTAAAGACCGCCAGCACGCTCTGATAGATATTATGGCTCGGATGCACGCGGCCGGGCTAAAGGTCTCTAAGATGACTGACAAAGGAGACGACGGCAACATCCTCGACATCTTCGGAAAGGGCAACGTCATCGCCATCACCGATCCCGTCTATCCGGTCTATGTCGATACCAACGTGATGGCCGGCAACA
>JAYTEI010000072.1:0-4154 GCA_043735445.1 Akkermansiaceae bacterium
CCGGCGGGCAAGTGCTGGACGCGCTGCTCGCGAAGCGGGCGTGAGTCATCGATTTCAGAATCAGAAAATTGAACCGCAGATGAACGCAGATGAACGTTAATGAAGAAAAGTAACAAGAGTTGTGGATTCGCGATTCTCGCCGTTTCCTAACCCTCAACTCAAAACTCTCAACCTCTTGTCTTATCTGCGTCTATCTGCGTTCATCTGCGGTTTAAAAACTCCAAATTGGTTTCCTTTGAAATCCGCCCTCTCTATTCTGCTAGCCCTACTCACACCGCTTGCCGCGTTCTCGCCGGAACTCCACCTGATCGAGCCGCGCGGCGGGCAGCGCGGGACTGAGGTGGAAGTGAAGTTCCTCGGTAAACGGCTGGAAAATGCGGCCGAAATCTTGTTTTACGAACCCGGCATCACCTGCTCCAGCTTCGCGAAAAACGAAGAAGCCGTGGTCGAGGCCAAGCTCGTGATCGCCGCCGATGCGGTGCTGGGTGAGCACTCGATGAGGATTCGCACGGCCAGCGGGCTATCAGAACTGCGCTCGTTCTGGGTCGGCCAATTTCCCACCGTCAAGGAAACCGAGCCTAACGCCACCTTCGACACCGCCCAGCGGATCGCACTCAACAGCACCGTCCAAGGAGTCGCCGCCAACGAGGATGACGACTACTACGTTTGCAGTTTAAAAAAAGGCCAGCGGTTATCCGTGGAAGTGGAAGCCATGCGGTTAGGCCGGGTCTTCTTCGATGCCTACGCCGCCATTCTCGATCCGAAGAAATTCGAACTCGCCTCCTGCGACGACACCCCGCTGCTGCGCAACGACGCCTTTGTCTCGATCATCGCGCCGGAGGATGGCGACTATCGGATCGTCATTCACGAGGCGGCTTACGAAGGAACCGACGAGTGCCAATACCGCCTGCACATCGGCACCTTCCCCCGCCCCACCGCCGTATTTCCGACAGGCGGGAAACCGGGCGAAACCCTCGAGTTCACGTTCATCGGCGATCCACTCGGACCTATCAAGCAGTCGATCACCCTGCCTGCCACCGCCAGCGAGCGCTTCCCGATTTTTCCAATGAGCGAGGGACTTTCCGCGCCATCGCCGCACTGGATCACCGTCTCGCCGCTCGAATCTATCAGGGAAAGCGCCGCCAATCACGACGCAGGTTCCGCCACTACGGTGCCTCCCATTCCTTGCGCCATGCATGGCATTCTCGACGGTGACGCCAAGTCGGATTGGTTTAAATTTGCGGCAAAAAAGGACCAGAACCTCGTCGTCCGTGTGCTGGCTCGCAGCCATCGCTCGCCACTCGACTCGGTGCTTTCCATCCATCAAATGGATGGCAAACAACTCGCCCACAACGACGACCAAGGTGCGCCCGACAGCGTGCTCAACTGGACTTGCCCCGGCGACGGCGACTATGGCCTCCAAATCCACGACCAACTGAATCGCACTGGCCCGGACTTTACCTACCGCATCGAGATCACTAACAAGTCTCCATCCATCGCCGCCACCCTCCCGACCGTTGAGCGGGTAAACAGCCAGAAGTGGAAGACTTTCCCCGTCCCGCGCGGCAACCGTTACGCCGCCGTCATCAACGTCAGCCGGGAAAACAGCGCGGGCGATTCCGTGTTCGAAGCGGGTTCGCTGCCTGCCGGAGTGACGCTGCACAGCCCGCCGATTCCCAAGGCGATCACCACCTTTCCCGTCGTCTTCGAAGCCGCACCGGATGCCCCCGTCGCGGGCGGTCTCTATCCGTTTTCCCTCCGCGCCACCGGTGCCGCGCCTGCTCTAACTGGCAAGCTGATCGACACCATCCACCACGTCGATGTCAACAACGAGGGAGCCTACCACTCCGTCTCGTTAGATCGCATCGCCACCGCCGTGATCCACGAAGCTCCCTTCAAGATCGACCTCGAAGCACCGCCGGTTCCCATCGTCCAAAACGGCACGCTCGCCGTGAAAGTCCGCGCCAGTCGCAGTGGCGGCTACGCCGAGAAAATCACCGTCCGCTGCCTCTGGAATCCGCCCGGCATCAGCGGTCCCGTCACGGTGGAAATCCCCGGCGATCAATCCGAAGTCCTCTACGAACTCAACGCCAGCGCCGACGCCGCCGTGGCGGAATGGCAAGTCTGTGTCCTCGCCGAAGCCAACACTCCGCATGGCACCGTCGTGGTCGCCTCCGCTCTCACGCCGCTCAAAGTCGCCGAGCCCTACATCACCGTGACCCTCGATCTCGCTGCCACTGAGCAGGGCAAGTCCACCTCCATGATTGCGAAAATCGAGACGCCCCACGCATTCGAAGGAGCGGCCACCGTCGAGCTGCTAGGACTGCCGCTCGGTGCGACCTGCCCAGCCCTAACATTCACCAACGACCAAACCGCACTCACCTTCCCGATCACCGTCGCCGCCGCCGCCAAGATCGGCAAACACAACGGCCTCTTCTGCCGGGTGAAAGTGCCCGCACATGGGACCACCATCCTCCATCAGACCGCCATGAACAGCACCCTGCGGATCGACGCCCCATCTGCCGCACCCGTCGCCAAGGCGGAAAAGGACAAGCCCGCCGAACCCCAAGCCACAGCCGCACCCGCGAAACCACTCTCACGGTTAGAGCAACTGCGGCAGCAGGCGAAGTGAGCGGACCGCGGGATTTATCCCGCCTGCACCGAGGGCAAGGGATCTTCCACCACCCAAAGCCTCCGGCGTGGTTGGTCCTATCTAGCGTCCGATCCCTTTAAGATTTCGATTTTCTTTGTCGCAGCGCGACAAAGAGATTTTTCCCAATGGATCAATGCGTGGTTCTTGAGCCTATAGTCCACTAAGACGGCAGCGTTCGACTTCAATGAGTCCTGTAGCCGCCATGGCGGCGATTCAGAGAACGTGTCCCGGCTGTCTCAGCCGGATTTCTTGGCCATCACTGCCGGCTGAGACAGCCGGGACACTTTCTCTAGCACTCCTCCTAACACCTCCGCCGCGATGGGGGTGGCTTCGTGGAGCAGGACGATATCGCCAGGCGTTAGATCCGGCAGGATTCTTGCTAACACTTTAACCGCGTCCTTCTCCACCGCATCGAATCCGCGGCGGTTCCAGGCCATGACTTGCAGGCCGAGTGCGTTTGCGATGGGGTGGGTGAACCAATTCCGATGCCCGACCGGTGCCCGAAACCAGCGCGGTTTGCTGCCGGTGATTTGCTCGACGGCTTGCTGGCAGCCGGCGATTTCACGGCGCGTCCGCCACGGTCCGGCGCACCAGAATGAAGCGGCCGGATGGGTGAGCGTGTGGTTGCCGATTTGATGACCGCGGCGGACGACCTCGCAGGCGAGTTCGGGATGCGCCCGGACTTTTTCACCGATCATGAAGAAGATCGCTTTCGCCTGGTGGCGGTCTAGCAGGTCGAGCAGCACCGGCGTGTCGCGGGGATCGGGACCGTCGTCGATGGTGATGAGGATTTCTCGATCTGCGGTGGTGCAGCGCAGCGGACCGAGCCATTGGCAATAGGGGTTGAGAACGGTGTAACAGTAAAATCCAGCGATGCCCGCAGCACTAACGAACGCCCACAGCCAACCGCATTTAAACCCAAGTCCGATCGCACCGGCGTGCAATCCCACCAGCAAAAACAGCCGCCAGGTGAGGGCTAATTTTCCCGCGCCACGCATGGCAGCTTGCCAACCTAACACGAGTGTGGCGGCTAGACTCATCACCGCCACGGCCAGCCAGACGTAGGCGAAAATGCCAACCACTGCCCCGCCATCGCGGCGGAAAATCGCCCACGCCACGCAAGCGGCGAGCCACAGCCGCCATTGCAGGGACGGGGATTTCGCGCCGAACACGAACGGCAGAAATTGCAGCACCGCAAAACCCAGCGGCAGTGCTAACAAGCAGGCGGCCGCGATTCCGAGTGATCTACTGAGCCAGTCGCCGAGCGCAACGAGAACCGTTAGTGGGATGAGGATCGCGAAGGCCGCGCACTCGCCACGGTGCATCGCGCGGCAATTCGCAAGCGCCTCGGCATCGGCGACGACGTGCCTGCGCGCTCCGCCGAAGACGCGGAAGAGGGCGGAGACGGCGCGGTTGTCGGGGGGAGGGAGCATTGGAAATCAAGGAGCGTGGGCGTCTCGCCCACGAGATTTTAATTCGGTGAATACTCGTGGGCGAGACG
>JAYTEI010000073.1:0-9009 GCA_043735445.1 Akkermansiaceae bacterium
TCGTAAAGTCAGAGTTGTCAGAGCGAGACTACCACCAACAAAACCAAGAACTCACCACCCTCCGCGACTGGCTGCTCCCCATGCTCATGAACGGCCAAGTGCGGGTGGGATAGACAGGTCTTACCGTACCCCATAAAAGACAAATCTATGAACGCAGAACATCTATCCCGCATCAAGCTGCAGGGCTATAAATCGATCAAAGAATGTGATTTGAAACTCAAGGAGCTGAACGTCTTGATCGGCCCTAACGGAGCCGGTAAATCTAATCCTAGAAAGGAAGATGGGAATCACTGATTTCACTGATTGAACTGATTTTAAAGAGGTTGGAGAGAAAGATCTGTTAACCTAAAAGGTGAGTGAAATCCCCTCCAATTCTTTCAGTCAAAATCAGCGTAATCAGTGGTAAAATTGGCCGGTAACACCTTTGTCATTTTCCTTTTTAGGTTGAATGCAGCACACGCCAAACTTCAGCTTCCCACCAGTTTCAGTGACACCCGGCGATCCAAGGGTGTGTTCGATCAGTTTCAGGATTTCTATCCGCCCGGTCCGGCTTTTCGATGAGCTGATGATCCGGGGAACGGCGGCGAGATGTTGCGGGATGCTTTGCAGGTTGATCCTCGATCACAGCGGCTCGATCGTCGCCTGCTTGACTTCGAACGCCCCGCCTTCGGACTGGAGGCCGATGAAGCCGGAGGTTAGATTCGTGCCGCTGGCTTTGTTGACTTCCTTGCCGTTGACCAGGATGGTCACGGTGTCCTTGTCGCAGATCACGGTGAAGGTGTTCCACTCGCCCGCGGGCTTTTCGGCATCGGCGGCAGCGCGGGGGATCTTGTAGCCGCGGATCTCGCCGTTCTTGCCGGTTAGAGGGGTGGTGTCCTTGGCGGTGGCGCCGGACCAAAGATAGAAATCGCCCTGGCTTTTGTTCATGCCCTGGCACTCGATGCTCTTGGGCCAGATGGCGTCGGGAGGAGTCATGTGAACGACGACGCCGGTGTTGCCGGGCTTGGTGAAGCGCCATTCGACGGTGAATTTGTATTGGCTGTAACTTTTCTCGGTCCGCAGGAAACCGGCGGGAGTGCCGGTGCAGACGAGCAAGCCGTCTTTCACGGACCATGTCTGGTCGGCCGGCGCATTGTCCTTCAAATGGGAAACCCAGCCCGCGGTGTCCTTGCCGTTGAAGAGGGCGGTCTTCGTGGTGGGTGTTTCCGGTTCCGCCGCGAAGGCGAGGGAACAAGCGGCGGCGAAGAGGGCGGTTAGAACGGGGAGACGCGGGTTTGGAGACATGGGGCGAGGCTGACTGATCCGAACCAGCGATCAAGGCGAAATGAATTTGCCTAAGGGCCAGCCGGTCAGGGCTTCGCCATTCAAATAATGCCTGCTAGCGCAGGCTCTGGATTCACGGTCCGGGAGAAACGGTTAGCTGGCCGTGATCCCTCACACTCCTGTTCGTGGTTCGCGGGCTTCGGCTTGCTCTTCCAACAGGCGTTGTTCGCGGATGAGTTCCACCCTCAGTTCCTCTTCGGTGGGCAGGATGAGCCTGTAACGGCTGGCGAAGAGTTGTTCGTTGCCGTGGAGCACGGAGAAGCGGACGACGGAGGCATCCTTGCGGGCGCAGAGGATGATGCCGACGGTGGGATTATCCTCCGGTCCGCGCCGCTGCTCGTCATACATCCGCACACACATATCCATCTGGCCGATGTCCTGATGCGTTAGTTCGCCGGGCTTGAGATCGAAGATGACAAAGCACTTGAGCAGGTAGTTGTAGAAGACGAGATCGATGTAAAAGTCCTTGGTCTCGGTGCTGATGCGTTGCTGGCGGGCCACAAAGGCGAAACCTTTCCCGAGTTCCAGCAGGAACGATTGCAAGTGGTCGATCAATGACTGCTCCAGGTCGCTCTCTAGCAGGCGTCCGGTTTCGGCCAGGCCGAGAAACTCCAGAAGGACTGGATCGCGGACGAACTCCCGCAGTGAAGATGCAAGGTCGGCGATTTTCCGCGCGGCTTCTTCCTGCACGGATTCGCGGTCCGAGCTCGCAAGGAGCCGTTGGTAGTAGAGCCGGTTAATTTGGCGGTCGAGCGCGCGCGAACTCCAGTTCTGCGCGGCGGCTTCATTCAAATACCAGGTGCGGGCCGTCGAATCCTCGACGCGGATAAGGCTGCGGTAATGGGTCCAACTCAAATCGGTACGCACTGCGTCCCAAATTGGAAAGGTGACGTAAAATGCCCTCATGTTCCGCAGATTTCGTTCATCGAAGCCCCTCCCGAACTCGGCAGTGAGAGCCTCTGCCAGCCGAGGCAAGAGCTTGGTCGCTCCGCCTTGCTCGAACTCGACGATGTGCCGGCCCACACACACCCCAGCAGGTTCGCACCTGCACCACGGCCACCGCCCGCAGTGCTTGCCGCCGGCTCTCGGCGATGAGGCCGCGCAAGTCGTGCAGCAGGCTTTCGAGGCCGGGAGCCGCGACGATCAAGGGCTGCTTCTCGGTGGCTGGGGGCTTCGGTTTCGTGGCGACATGATAGATGCGGAGAATGCGCAGGATCGCGCCTCGGACGAAATCACAATGTCAGATTCTAACTGACTCTAATCCGCTTCGCGACTGGGACATGCTTATTTAGCCACGCGAGGAAGAAGAACAAGCGCAGCCGCCACCAAACGGCGAATGATAGATTGGTGCGACCGGCAAGCACGGAGTTGACCGCGCAAACGAGGCCCCAGCGGTTGTAGGGCTGGAAGAAGAGCTGGGTGAAATGCAGCTTGTAGAAGTTCTCAATAAACTCCCAGTAAATGGCGATGCGCTTGCGGTTGTCTTTCTCATAACGCTTCATCCCGGCGGTTAGAGCTTTGCCGGTGGCCAATGCTTGGTGGATCGCTTGGCCACCTTGTTGACCGCTGGTCATGGCTAACAGCACGCCGCTGGAGAACATGGGATCGATGAAACCCGAGGCGTCGCCCGCCCGCAGGACCCGCGGCGAGACGAGCCGCTCGTTCTTGTAGGAAAAATCTGCGATGACTTGCAGTTTCTCCAAAAGTTCCGCTGCCGGGAATCGTTTCTTCACCGCCGGGGTTGTTAGGACGGCGGCGGCGAAGGCTTCCTGTGGCGTCTTGCCGAGCACCTTGAAATCCGCAGCGTCGATGACGAGACCGACGCTCGTTTTGTTAGCCGCTAACGGGATCAGCCAGATCCAGGAGTTCTCGCGGCGGACGATGAGGATATCCCCGCTTTCCTCGCCGGTCGGCATGTCCACGCCTTCGAAGTGGCCGAAGATGGCGATCTTACGATGCGCCTCGTAGTATTCGCGCTGCGACTCGCGGTTGGCGGTGAAATTGCCAAGGCCGCTGGCATCTATCAGATAAGGTGCAGTGACTTCATGAGTGATTCCGTCCGCAGACTTGTAGGTCACGGTGACGTGGTCCTTCTCGACGCGGTGTTCTATCACCTGACTTTCCTCGCGGACTTCGGCACCGTTTTCGCGCGAATGGTGGAGCAGGATATCGTCAAATTTCGCCCGCTCGACTTGGATGGCTTCGGGAAACTCAGTGAACGCGCCTTTCGAAAAATCCAAGCGATTGCCGCGCGAGCCGTTGCCCATGATGAACTGCGCGGCGCGCTTTTTGGTGAAGCCCACGGTGGAAACTTTTTCCCAAACTCCGAGGTCGTCGAAAATTTTGCGGTTGTAGGGCAGCAGCGATTCGCCGATGTGGAAGCGCGGAAACTTGGCTTTTTCAAGCACTAACACCCGCCGTCCGGCCTGCGCCAGGGTGGTCGCGGCGGTCGAGCCAGCGGGGCCACCGCCGATGACGATGACGTCCCATTGCGCTTCAGTGTAGGTCTGCATGGTTGGAAAACGGCGGCAGTATCGGCAATTTCCCCGGCCATGCAACTGCGAGCTGATGGAATGTGGCACACGGGAGATTGCATTTCCGGGGATCGTGCCGACAATCGCGGGAATGCAGTCCACGCCTCCTAACGAACCTCCCGGCAACTACGATGTGATCGTCATCGGCGGTGCTCTATCAGGTGCGGCGACCGCCACCTTGCTGCTGCGGAAGAACCCTGGCATCCGCGTTCTCATCATCGAGAAATCCGCCACGCTGAGCCGCCGGGTGGGTGAGGCGACAGTGGAGGTGAGTGCCTATTTCCTCGGTCGGGTGTTAGGGATGACGCAGTATCTCAACGAGAGTCAGATTTCGAAACAAGGGCTGCGGTTCTGGTTTGCGAATGACAAGGTGACCGCGCTCGATCAAGCCAGCGAGGTCGGGCCGCGCTATCTGGCGCGGCTGCCGTCCTATCAGCTCGACCGCGCGTCGTTCGATGAAGAAGTGCTGCGGCGGGCGGAAGCGGCGGGGGCGACGGTCTTGCGCCCGGCGATTGTCTCAAATGTGCAACTCGTGCCCGGCGGACGGCAGACGATGGATGTGAAACACGGCGAGCGACGGCTGACGGTTAGTGCCCGCTGGATCGTGGATGCCTCGGGCGTCAATGCGCTGTTAGCCCGCAAGCAAGGTTGGTGGCGAGCTAATACCGATCATCCGACGGCCGCAGTTTGGTCGCGATGGCGGGGCGTCAAGGATTGGGACAGCCGCGAGCTGGCGGGAAAATTTCCGCAGTGGGCGGCGGCAGTCTATGGCACCCGCGGCACGGCCACCAACCACATCATCGGCGACGGCTGGTGGGCGTGGTTCATCCCGCTCAAAGGGGGCGATGTGAGTGTGGGTGTGGTTTACGACCAACGCCTCGTAGATTTTCCGCAGGACGGCGGCAGACTCGGCGAGCGACTGAAGAATTTCCTGATCAAACATCCCGTCGCGCGAGAGATCTTAGGCGAGGCGGAGTTCGTGGAGGAAGATATGCATCGGCGGAAAAATTTGGCGTACTCCAGCACGACTTATGCAGGTGATGGCTTCGCTCTGGTCGGTGACGCTGCCGCTTTTATGGATCCATTTTACAGCCCCGGCATGGACTGGATTTCCTTCACCGCCAGTTCCGTGGCGGAACTCATCACGGAACAGCAAAAGGGCGCTGATATCACAGGCCGGATCGCTAAACATAACTGCGATTTTTCCACCAGTTATGTACGCTGGTTCAAGTCACTCTATCAGGACAAATATTACTACATGGGCGAGTATGACTTAATGGAACTCGCCTTCCGCCTCGACCTCAGCTTATACTATTGGGGTGTGGTCGAGCCGGTGTTTAATACCGGGGAAGCGGCTTTGTTAGCACCGCCGTTTTCGCCGCCGAGCGGGAAATTCTTTGCTGCGTTGATTGGTTGTTACAGTGGCCGTTTCGCCAGCATCGCGCGGCGGCGGCGGCGGCTTGGCCTACTGGGAAAAATGAATGATAACCGCCGGTCGCTCATTCCAGGATTCACGCTCGACCGCAGCGATACCAAGCGCCTTTTCTCCATGCTCGGCGAGTGGGCGAAGCTCGAGCTCAAAGAAGGCTGGCGAAGCTGGGGGAAAGAGACGGAGGCTGCGGCACCAGCCCGCGCCGGCAATCTATCAGGGACGCCGCCGCTGCCGCAGGGTCTCGACGCTCTCGGTGCCGAGACCCTCAGGTAGCCCACGAGATTAAGGTGCAGGGGCGGGCATGTTCTGCGGCATTTGAATCTCGCCGCTCTGGATCTTGGCGACCATCGCCGTGCCATAGATGACATTACCGACGATGGACAAGCCAATGCACACACTCCACAGCATCATGATTTTCTTGAGGCCCAGCGTGCTCGATTTCATCCAGCCCCAGATGAAGGCCCACAAGGCGCACAGAATGCCCAAGATGCCAATTAGAGGTTTCTCGTTCTGAAACATTTTGATGAGGACCATGATCCAGCATGCGAGTGATCCAAGTCCTGCAACTGCTAATAGAATGATTCCAATGATTAACATAATATTGATTTCGGTTGGGGTATAAATGGTGATGTGGAAACTATTTTTTCCCACATCGTGCCGCGAAGCTAGCGGAGACCTATCAATCGGGTCAAGCCATAGATCGCCAAGCCGCCTGCAACCCATCCGGCCCAGCGGGATCGTTGTTCTAACCGACCGATACAATCCGCGAATTTTCCCCGCCACGGCTGTGGCATGGCGACTCCGGCACCAACGATCGCCCAGAACACCGCGAACACCGGGCCAAATGGATTCAAGCGCCAGCTTGCCGCCCAGTCACCTCGCAGCAAGGAGAGACAGGAGCGCGTCATCCCGCAGCCCGGACAGGGCAATCCTAACACCTGCATGGAGGGGCAAGGCATCACATCCCAACCGTATCGCGTGAGCGCGAAATAGAGCAATCCGCCACCCGCCATGGCCAGCCCCAGCCTCCGATCCCGGATTAGACAGGCTGCTAGTTCCCAGCGGCTGCCGGCTTCAAGGGGGATGTCAGCTTGCCCGTTCATTCTATTTCGCCTGCTTCTGCACGACTGCCAGCCAATCAGCGTTCTGGATGGCACACAATGCGCTTTTGTTTGGCAGGTGCTTGCCTATGATCCCGCGATGATTCGACGACGTTTATTCCTAACTGCCGCTGCCTGTCTTGTGGGTTATGCGATGACCGGATGCAGTGAAAAATCCAAATCCACGGAGAAGGGCGCGGTGCTGCGGGTGGGGATGGACCTGAGCTACCCGCCCTTTGAAATGCAGGACAAGGCGGGCCAACCGGACGGCGTCGGTGTCAGGCTGGCGGAGGCGCTCGCCAAACATCTCGGCCGACCGCTGAAGATTGTGCCCATGGATTTTTCCGGGCTAATCCCCGCACTCAAAACGGGCAACATCGACCTGATCCTTTCCTCAATGACCGCCACCGAAGAGCGCGCACAGTCGATTGAGTTTTCAAAGCCCTATGCCTTCACCGGACTCGCGTTGTTAGTCCGCAAGGATTCGGACATTCAGTCGATTGAGGATTTGAAAAAGCCAGGGCGCGCGATCACCGCCAAGGCCGGCACGACCGGTGAGACATGGGCGATCAAGAACTTGCCGGGAGCGAAGCGGGTGGTGTTTGAGGACCAGACGGCGTGCCTGTTAGAAGTAGCGCAGGGCCGGGCGGATGCATTCATTTACGACCAGCTTAGTATTTACAAATACGCCGAGGAGAACCCGGCGACGACCCGGGGTTTGCTTAAGCCGTTTGTCGAAGAGTCGTGGGCGCTCGGAGTCGCGAAGGGGCAGGGTAAATTGCTAGAGCAGGTCAATGCTTTCCTCGATGAATTCCGCAAGGAGGACGGCTTTGGGAAACTCGGCGAACGCTATTTAAAAGACGAGAAAAGGTTCCTCGAAGCGCAAGGCATTCCATTCATCCTGAGGTAATGACCCGCCGCCAGTTAGTTTCTAACGCGCTTGTGGCGCTCGTGCTGGTGGTGCTTTTCGGCTGGCTGTGCACGACGGTGTTCGCGTTGTTAGGCAATCAAACAGATTGGTCGAAGGCGTGGGAATACCGCGAAACGCTGTGGCGTGGGTGGCTGGTGACGTTGGAAATTTCGTTTGCGGCGCTGATCGGGAGTATCTTTTTCGGGTTGTTGTTCATGCTCGGGCAGCGCTCATCGCTGGTGGTGGTGCGCTGGACGTGCCGTGCGTTTTTGGAGTTCGTTAGAGACACGCCGTTGCTGGTGCATCTTCTGTTTGGTTACTTCGTTATCTTCGCTCCATTGATCGCGCGGCCTTTGGGAGAACAAGGGTTTGATGATAAACTAATCATCGGCGTGTTGCTGCTATCAGTTTTCGAAGGCGCCTATCTCGGCGAAATTTTGCGCGGCGGGGTGGAGAGTATTCCAAAGACGCAGTGGGAAAGCGCACGGGCGGTGGGATTCAGTCCGTTCCAAGTTTACCGCTATGTGATTTTCCCGCAGGCGCTGCGGCGGGTGCTGCCGGCGATGGCGGGACTGTTCGTCTCGCTGATCAAGGATTCGTCGCTGCTCAACGTGATCGGCGTGGCGGAGTATTTCTATAACACCCGGAATTTTATTTCCCGATCCTACGCCGGACTCGAAGGCTACGTGCCGCTGGCGCTGGGCTATCTGATCCTAACACTCCCGGTCGCGTGGCTGTCGCACTGGTTGGAAAAACGCTTTCGTCATGAAACTTGAAGTCACCTGCCTGACGAAATGCTACGGTAAAACGCGCGCACTCGACGGCCTCACGCTGCCGGTGGAGGCGGCGCGGGTGCTGGTCCTCATCGGTCCGTCGGGTGGCGGGAAAAGCACTCTGCTGCGGGTGCTGGGCGGATTGGAAAGCGCTGATTCGGGGACTGTGGCGATCAACGGCTATCGGCTTGTCGCGGACGCTGCGGCGCTCCAGACCTACCGCCGGAAGAACGGATTTCTCTTTCAGCAATTCAATCTATTTCCCCACTTAACTGCCCTGCGTAATATCGCGCTGCCGTTGGAAAAAGTGCATGGCCATTCACCCACCGAAGCGTTGGCGATGGCGGAGCAGGCGCTGTCGCGTTTCAGTCTGCTAGACCATGCATCCAAGCTGCCGGCGCAACTTTCCGGCGGCCAGCAACAGCGGGTCGGCATCGCGCGGGCGGTGGCCCGGCAGCCGGAAATCTTGTTTCTCGACGAACCCACCTCCGCGCTCGATCCGGAGATGACGGCGGAGGTGCTGGAGCTCATCCAGGAACTCGCGGAAGCCGGCCAGGACATCATTTTAAGCACTCACGAAATGGGATTCGCTCGCGCGGTGGCCGATCAGGTCGCGTTTGTGGCGGCGGGGAAAATCGAAGAAGTGTCGCCGCCGGCGAGCTTGTTCGGTGCGCCGGAATCGGCGTTGTGCCAGCGCTTCCTGTCGCGGGTGATGAGGTATTGAAAAGTAGTCCAGGACTTCAGTCCGTTCTTCGGAAGAGCGGACTGAAGTCAGAGTGTTTGGCTGGCTAGGAGCAGCAAGGTCGGGTTTGGGTGGGGAGGCGGAGGGCTTCGGCGCGCTTCTCGGTGTAGTGGTAGAAGGCGGCGTTGAGCGAGGTGAACTTTTCTTGCGGGTTGAGCGCGAGGATGGCTCCACGCAATAGAGCCAGGTTTTTCG
>JAYTEI010000074.1:0-19384 GCA_043735445.1 Akkermansiaceae bacterium
TGGAGGTTCTTCTTATTGATGACTTTGTTGACCTCGATGATGTTCATGAGGTTTTGCGGGGCATTTTCCGGGATCGGCGGAGTTTCCTCGCTGGTCTGCGCGGTGGTGACGTCGAGGATGTTAAAAACGAGGACTGAGTAGTAGGCGACGACGGCACGGCCGGACTCGGAGATGAGGTTCGGGTGCTGGACACCGGCCTTGTCGCAAATCTGTGAGATGACCTCGACGATGTCGGTGCAATACTCGGTGACGGAATAGTTGCAGGAGGAGTGGAAATTGGTGTGCGAGCCGTCGTAGTCCACGGCCATGCCGCCGCCGATGTCGAGGACGCCCATGGGTGCGCCTTCCTTGACGAGGTCGCAATACATTCTAACTGCCTCGGTGGCTCCCTCGCGGATGGCGGCGATGTTAGGAATCTGCGAACCTTGGTGGTAATGCAGCATTTTCAAACAGCCGATGTAGCCGCACTCCTTGAGGTGATCGACCACGGCGATGACCTGCGAGGCACTGAGGCCGAAGACGGACTTATCGCCGGCGCTGTCCTGCCAGTGGCCGGAGCCCTTGGTGGAGAGGCGGACGCGGACGCCGAGATTGGGCAAGATGCCGAGCTTGCGCGAGCGCTCGAGGATGAGGTCAAGCTCGCTGGGCATTTCTAACACGAGCATGATCCGCAGGCCCATTTTCTGGGACTGGAGGGCGAGGTCGATGAATTCCTCGTCCTTGTAGCCGTTGCAAATCAGGTAGGCCTCGGGGTCGTGCATGTGGGCAAGCGCGGCGATGAGCTCGGGCTTGGAACCGGCTTCGAGGCCGTAGTGATAGCGTTTCCCGAACTCGGCGATTTCCTCGATGACTTGGCGCTGCTGGTTGACCTTGATCGGATAGACGCCGCGGTATTCGCCGCGGTATTTGGAGTCCTTGATGGCCTTGCGGAAGGACTCGTTGATTTCCGCGATGCGGGAGTGGAGCAGGTCGCGGAAACGGAGGAGGACCGGGAGATGGGTGCCGCGGTCGCGGAGGCCGTCGATGACTTCAAAGAGTGAGACCTCGGCTTGGGCTTCGTCGTCCTCGAGGCGGACGGTGACGTGGCCTTCCTGGTTGACGCCGAAGAAGCCGTGGCCCCAAGTCTCGACGCCGTAGAGTTCGGCGGATTTTTCAGGAGTCCAAGTGTTGTCGGACTTGCGCTTGGTGGGCTTCGCAGGGGCGGCGGTGGCGGCAGAAGGAGCAGGAGTCATGGAGAGATGCGATGAAATGCGGGGAAGGATTTTCTAACGGGCCGGGGCTTTCCAAGCAGGGAACTCGGTGGCGAGCTGCTGGCGGTATTTTTCAGCCTCGGCTTTGTCGGCTTGCAGTTCGAGGACTTGGACGAGTTTCCAAAGCGCGAGGGGTTTGAGTTCCTTGTCGTCCACGTTGAACTGGACGACGGTCTGATATTTTCCGGCAGCCATTTTCGCATCGCCAGCTTGGAGGTCGAGGTCGCCGTCGAGAATCTTGAGTCCCGCGCTGGTGTGGCCTTGGGGGCGGAGCGCGATGGCCTCGTCGGCGGCTTTGCGAGCTTCCGGGATGCGCTTGAGAGCGAATAGGGCGCGGCCACGGTCTAGCAATCCGTCGGCTTTCCAGCCGGAGTTGTCTTCGACGGCGAGGACGTTATCCACGGCGGTTAGAGCAGCAGCGGGATCGCCGGCTTCGAGGCGGGCTTTGGCAAGATAGCGCCAGACTTCTTTGGGAGTTTCGCGGGGTTCTTTAGGATTGGCGACGAGGGCGAGCGACTTGGCGGCGGAGGTGAAATCGCCGGCGTTGTAGGACTGCATGCCGGACCATTGGATCGCCTGAACGGGGATGTCCGCCTCGTAGTTGCCGGCGATGGCGAGATTGATTTCCGCAGCGAGTTTCGCGGGATCTTGGGAGGCGAAGTAGCCGAGGATGAGCAGCAACCCGGCGTGCTTGCCGTAAGCCTCCGGGCGGAGGCTGCGAGATTTTTCGAGATAGCTAACAGCATCCTTGGCGGCGTTCGTTTTCACGAGGCCCCAGCCGATCCAGTAGTTCGCCTCGCCTTGGAGATTGTCGCTGAGGCTCTTGACGCTTTTCAAGAGTCCCTGATAGCGGACGATCATGTCCGGGATGTTATTATCGGCGCGGCGTAGGCGGGCGGACTCGAGCCAGGCAAACGAGGTCAGGTCTTCGGGCGTGGCGGCGGCAGCGGTTAGACGGTCGAAGTCGGCGATGGCCTTCGCAGGTTCGGCGACTTCGACGAAGGCTTTTGCGCGCTTCGCAAGGGCGGATGGGACGCGGGAGTCCTCGGGATACTTGCTGATGAATTCGCCGAGCGAGCGGATCGCGCCTTGGGCATCGCCGACTTCTGATAGACACCAGCCGCGCTGATAGAGCAGGCCGGGGCGGTTTTTTTCACTGACGATGCTGGCGTTGACCTCGCTGTAAACCTTAGCCGCAGCGGCGACCTCTTTGTTGTTAAACAAAGTTTCCGCCTTCATCATCAGCGCGGTGTGGATGCGCGGATCTTCTGGACGGGACTTGCGGTAGAGTTGGAGAAAGGCGTCCACTTGGTCTGGCAAATGGCGGCCTTCGATGTCGAAGAAGCAGAGCAGCCGGTAATACGCGGCGTAGAAAGCCAGATCCGTTTCCGGCCTAACAATTTTCTCGACGTCGCGGAAAAGCTGGAGCGCCTCGCTGGGTTGCTTGAGGCGCATATACGCGCGGGCTGCGATCATCAAGCGGTTAGCCTCCTTGTCGCCCTCGGCCTTCATGGTGCTGCGGCGGAAGATCTCGATGACCTCGCGGTATTGCTTCTTAGCGAACAGATTATTCATCAGCGCGGTCTGGGCGTCCGGGCGGAAATCTTCCATGCCGGCATTGCCGAGGACGAGCTGAAGGTATTTTTCCGCCAGCTCGGGCTTGCCGAGTTTGGTAGCAGTTAGAGAGGCATGGAGCGCGGCCTCGCCACGGATTTTCGCGGGATAGGGAGCTGCGATGACTTCCTCGAACAAAGTGAGCGCTTCCTGCAGCTTGCCCGCCTTCAAGGCCAGATGGCCGAGCGCGACCTTCGCCTGCGGGGCAAATAAAGCGCCGCCCGGATCCTCGACGACGCTTCTAAACGCGGTGATCGCCTCGCGATCCCGGCCTAGCAGGCGGTAACAGTTCCCTGCTAGATAATTGCCGCGTGCGCGTTCCTCGGGCTTGGCGGCATTTGCAGCGAAGCGCTCGAACATCGGAACCGCGAAGGCATACTCGCCTTTGTTATAATGATCCGCCGCCAGCGTGTAAGCAGCGGCAGCGGCCCACTTGCCGTTGCCGAAGCGGTTCATCAAGGTGCTGAAACAACGCTTGCCGTCATCTAACTGGCCGGACTGATAGTAGCTGTTGCCGAGATACCACCAGGCCATTTCGGCATTCGGGTGATTGGGAAACGAGTTGAGATAGTCGTTAAAAATTTGGGCGGCGCGCTGGAAGGAGGCGAGGCGGTTGTCCGGATTGGCGGCTGCTTGGGCGGCGTCATAGAGGTTTTTCCCGCGCTGGAAGAAGTCGTTTGCGGCATCTGCATTTAAGCCGGGGTTGACGGCCTCGGCGCGGGGAACTTGGGCGACCAGCGGACCGGAGGCTAGGATGAGGAGTGCAAGCGCGCGTTTCAAGATGCGGAAAGAATGGTCCGTTGCGGGAGGTTTGCCAAGTGAATCACTTGGAGGGAGGTGCCGGTTCCGGGAGTTGGGTGGCGAAGGAAATATTCCAAATGCCGGCCTTCTGGCAGGTATCGATGATTTCGACAATCCGCTGATAGGCCACGCTGCCATCGCCGCGAATCCGGACTGGCTGGTTCGGGTATTGTTTGGCAATGGCTGATAGTTTGTCGAACAACTGCTGCCGGTCCACCGCCAAGCCCTCGACTCGGATCACCCCGTCGGCCAGCACGTTGATGATGATTTCCCCGCGCACGCGCTCGGGTTCCGCGCCTTCCTGGGCGGTCGGTACGGAGACGTTGAGCTCGGTTTCCGACTTGGTGAACTGCCAACTGATGATGAAAAAACTCAGCAACAACAGCAGGATGTCGATCATCGGAGCCAACTGGATGGCAATCGCCGGCGGCATGCGGTTGGAGAATTTCATCCCGGAGTCCGTTAGATGCCGTGAAGGTCGGGCCGTTCACCGGCGAGGGGCGAGGCCACGGGCATGATATAATCCTCGCGGCGCTGCGGAGGAGCTGTGTGTGGCTGGGGCGGTTGGCGCTCGAACTGGCCTTGCAGCAGGGCGATGAAATGGGTCGCGGCGGCTTCGAGTTCAGAGATGTATTTCTGCACGCGGCCACGGAAAATCGAGTAGAAGGCCAGCGCTGGGATGCTGATCGCAAGCCCCCCGGCGGTGGCGATCAAGGCTTTGGAAACGCCCTCGGCCAAGCCCATTTGGCGCACGCCAGCGACTTCTCCTGAGGAAATTTCGATGAATGCCTCGATCATTCCGAGGACCGTGCCGAGCAGCCCGACCATCGGGGCGATCGCGCCGATGTCTGCTAGATAGGTAATCCGGGAGGTGAGTAAGCCAGCCTGATGGGAGCCCTCGGCTTGGGCGACTTCACGAACGTTTTCAAATGCCGTGCCTGGGTTAGCGTTGATGAAATCGAGAGTCTTCTGAGTGATGCGGGCCATGCATTCGTTGCGATGGTGGCTGAGGGTGATCAGGCCGAGATAGTCGCGCTTGCGGATCATCGACTCGGTGGTGTTCATGAAACGGTCGCTGACGATCGCATTGCGGCGGATGGTGAGCAGGAAGATCAAGATCAGCAGCACGGTGATGACCGACATCACGCCGAGCGGATACATCATGATTCCGCCCTTGGCGAGGATTTCGAGAAAGTTCATTTCCTTAGCGACCGGCACCGGAGTGAGAGGGGCGGCGGCAGCGAGGAGCGCGGAGAGGAAAAATCCCGCGACGGAGAAATGGCAGCACTTCATGAAGGTGTGGGAGTCTATGGATCTGTGATGCGAACGCAAGCCCTGCAAGCGGGTGCGCTTGTTACGTGCAGGGCGGCAGGATCTTTCCCGGCTCGCCCCGCCACAGCCAAGGGCGCTCTCAAATGCTGGGCTTTTCCCTGGCCCCGCCACCGCCGGTGTTGAGGAAGCGGTAATAGACTTCTAACATCAAGGTGGCGAGACAAGTGCGGTAAGTTTTCCCTTGGCCACCACCCGTGAACTCAGCGCCGTGGCCGGGTTGTTTCCAAGAGCCATCTTCATCTTGGTTATTTAAAATCTGATCGCGGAACAGGTTATTGTAGAATTTCCAATCCTCACCGCCGCGCTGCATCATCGCTTGAGATTCGTAATAGTGCACATAGAGGTCACTTTCCTTGGTGTTGTAATCGAACTTGGTGTTCTCCACGACATATTTGGCGGCTTTGCGGACTTCAGTCCGGGCACCTTTTCCCCACATCTGGTTGCAGAGCATTCCCACTCCGGTCAGAGTGAAATAGGTGTTCTTTCCGGACGGAGTTTTGCCGACGTAGCCGAAGCCGCCGTTGTCAGCTTGGCAGGTGGATAGATAATCCAACGCCTTGCCGATGCAGGCAGTCATGCCTCTGAATTTGATATCTGTGTGACTGCATGCCTTGAGCGCTTGGATTTGCCAGCCGGAAACCGAGACGTCGCCGTGCCCGCCTTCCTTGCTGTAAAGGTAGGCCCAACCCCCGTTCTTGTTTTGGTTGTCGATGATGTATTGGCCGGCCATTTCGGTCGTTTCCATGAGCGACGGCACATCCAGCTTAAGTTCTTTGCAAAACGTCGCCGCCTCGCCCAAGGCATAAGTCGCGATTGCATGCTCGTAGCACCATCCATTCTCGGTGAAATTAGACGCCATTTTCCCGCCGTTTTTCGAGCCTAGATTCACTAGATAAACGATGCCTTTGAGGCAGGATTCACCAAATTCCGGGGAGGCCGGTGTCTCGCAGTGACCCAAATAGGCAAGCAGCGCCAAGCCGGTCATCGCCGGCTTGTTAGCTTCACCCCAAGAGCCGTCGGACGCTTGGGTGCTCTTGAGCCAACGAAGCGATTTCAGGACCGCAGTCTCGCAGGCTGGGGTGCCGCCGCTTTGGGCGAGGCGTTGGAGCCGATCTTCCGGCGAGCAACGTTTGCGCATGCTTTCAGGAATCAGGCCGAACAATTTCCCCACGCCTGCGCCGATGCCGATGCCGGCCCCGTTTCCATTGCCTTTACCGAACCCGCTGCCACTACCCGAGCCGCCTAGACCCGCCATCCCGCCGCCGCCGCTGAGCGAGCTGAGGGGGGACATTTCGCCGAAGTTGTCGCCTTGCTCAGGGATTGCGTACGATGCCGCCGCGCCTTCCGCGAAGACTCGTTTGACGTTGGTCGTCGGAGTGATCTGTTTCATTTTCTTGATCGCGACGTCCTTGGCCCCGCGCTCGCCACCGCCACCGCCGGGTGGCATGAAATCGACTTTTTTCTCAGGCGGAGTGATGATTTTAAAAATCCAAAATGCCCCGATGACCAGTAGAACGATGTGGAACAAGGCAGCAATCATCAGCGATCCACCGCCGATCTTGGACCACATTCCCTGCTTCTTGGTTTCCTGAACGTGGATGAGGTTTCCTTCGCTATCGTAAATTTCCATGGTCGTAGTGGGCTAATCGTTAGGAATCAATCGGGGCTTCCGGCTTGGAAGGTCACGTTTGAGACCTTTGCGCGGCTTAACGCATCCAGAACGTCAACCACCCTTTCATAGCGCGCAAGTTCGTTGGCGTAAATCGTCACCAGCACTTCAGATTTCGCGGCATCGCTGTTTTCACGCAGTTGGTTCATGTTGCTGGCGAATTCGGGGAGATTCTTCGTCGTCGGTGAATCTAGCGGATCATCATTTAGGTAAACTTGGCCGTCGTCTTCGATGCGGACCGCAATCTCATCTGGCAAGGGAGTGTCTCCTTTAGTTTCCACCGTGCCTGGTAGCTTGGTGACGTGGGCGTTTTCCACCTGGATGTCGCTCGCCTGCACAATGAAGAAGAGCAGGATGACGAAGACCACGTCGATCATCGGCGCGATTTGGAAGCCCAAATTGACTTCAGCGGACGGCTTCCGGCGGTGACTGCGTTTTCGTTTCATGGTCGGGTCACTTATTGGAGGAGGCGAATGCGATGTCGCCGATGCCGGCCACGCCAATCAGGTTCATGATCCGCTGGATCTCGCCGGCGGGGACGCTGGCATCGCCGCGAACGACGATACGAAGCAGTTTGTCGCGCTCCAGATTACTTTTGAGAATGGGCACCACATCTTGCCAGTTGCTATACTCTTTGTCGTCCACCACGAGCACGCCCTTGTTTGCAGTGGGATCGAACCGCAAGTTCACTGCCATTTCGTGCTTGGCCATCTCGGCTTCGCGCGGCTTGGCATTTGGCGAAACTGGCAGCTTGATGTTCTTGTCGATCTTGAGCACCTCGGCGGACGTGATCATGACGAAGAACACCAGCAGCACCAGCAACACGTCGATCATCGGCGCGATCTGGAACTCAGGTTCCCCGCTCTCTCCTCCTCCTCCGCCGCCGGCCATGGTATTCGATTGTTAGGTTTGGATTTTTAGCAAATGCCGGACTCAGATCCCTTGCGGGTTTTCAAGCCAGTTCGGGAGCGCAGCGTAAGTCTCTTCCTGCCCGACATCGGCGTCCTTCAAATAATCGTAAGGTGCATTGCGGAACAAATGCTCGGACTCTTCATGGAGATGGTGGACCGCTCCTTGCAGCTTGTTGCGCAGAAAGTAGAATGCCATGAACGCCGGAATAGCCACTAGCAGACCCGTCGCCGTGGCCACGAGCACTTCGCCGATGTGTCCGGCAAGTTCGCCCACTCCGCTGGAAAGCCCGTCGGTGCCCAAGCTGCCGAAGGCTCCCTTCATCCCGCCGACGGTTCCTAGCAGGCCGATCATCGGCGCGCAGACCCCGATCACCGAAAGATAATTGATGCGGGTCTGGAGGGTGGAGCTCACTTTGTCCACGGTGGCGTAAATCGCATCCTCAGTGGCGTCTTTGCCATAACCGATGGAACCGAGGCCGGCACGCACCACTTCTGCGAAGGGGCTGAAGCTTGACTTCATCGCCTGGTAGGCACCGAGGTAGTCGCCGCCACGGAAAAGTTCCTGCGCCGCACTGACGTCCTCCGGCGGGGTCATCTTCGGGCGATTCGTGCGCAGCCAGATGTCGATAATAAGCCAAACCATGGCGATCGAACAGATCAGCAGGAGGTGCATCACCCAACCGCCTTCCAGATAGGTATGGATGAGTGTCTTCTTCACGACCGCGCCCTTGGCGGCTGGCGCACCGAAGACAGTTAGAGGAAAAAGGACGAGGGCCGTATAGACAGCCTGGAGGATTGTTTTTTTCATGACGTGAGTGTTGAGCAGTTGAGTGAAGAAACGATGGGGAGTTTATTTGAGGCTTTCAAGGCGCTTATTGGCTTCCACGGCCACCAATGTGCCAGCCGAATAATGGATTGAGGATTTGAGAAGGGCGACTCTTTCCTCGCGGCGCTCAATGTTGCCTAGATATGCGGATGCCTCTAGCTGGGCGACGCCATTGAGAATCATGCCGCCGGTAGGGAACAGGCACGGCACCGTGAGATAGGCCTCGAGGGTATCCATGTCCTGCTTGAGGGTGGCCGCCGCATCCGCGCTCCGTTTGGCGCTTTTGAGCAAATTCGCCCGATAGAACGACGCGTAAGCACAGACATCGGCCGGCAGGTTGTCCGTCGTCAAATCACGGAACGCGACCTCGCGGTCAGCCGCCTTGGTGGAGGCGGGCAGCATTAGGGCTTTCCCCAGTGACACAAAGGGATCGATGCCTTGGACCGGCGTGGCGTCCGAGATTTCCTTGCCGAGCTCAGTGACCTTGGCGGCATTTCCCTCAACCGCGTAGGCGACCAACGCGGCGCGGGCCGCCTCAAGCCAAAAATTCCCCGGCAGCTTGGCGGTGACCCGATGTGCCACGAGGATGGGCTCCAGCAGCTTCGCGGCATCACCCGGCTTGTTCGTCAGCAGCAAGGCGATCGCCGGATTGAGTTCGGCGGGTCTCTCGCCGAACACATGGCTCACGGTTTCCAACGCGATGATTTGACCTTGGGCGAATCCCTCTCCGGGGGCATTGACGACCAACTTGTCCCCTTGCAGCGCAACCGAGGAAACCATCACGGAGCGCCCGTTTTGTAAAACAATGCGGGCGGGTTCAGCCGCGCCGGCCACTGGTAGAGGCAAGGTGGCGGCCGCGCAGGCCAGCAGAGCTAACCGGAATTTGTGCGATGTGAACGACATGGGTTGAATGAATTTACTTGGCCAGCTCGACAGCCTTCTTGGCGCGGGCGGTATTCGCGAGTTTGGGCTCGCTGGCAAGCGCCTTGATCATTTGATCCGCAAGTGCCTTGTTGCCCATTTCGATGGCGGTTTCATAGGCCTGCCAACCGGCTTCGGCGCAAACTTCCGGAGTGCTCTTGTAGGCTCCATAAACTTTGTTGTAGGTGCCGTACGCCTGTTTGTACAGTTCGAGCTTGGCATCCGTGCCGGCGGCTTTCGCTGCTTGTTTGCGATAAATGTGGCCCATGAGGATCAGGGCTTTTCCCGCAGATTCGCCGCGGAATGTTTTATCACCCGCGGTGTCGAGCGCGAGTTTCTGGGCGTCTTCAAGCTGACCGAGCGCGATCATGGCTTCCAATTTTCCCAGCGTGGTTTCCTTGAAGCGGGACATCCCGGGATTGTTGTCCAAGGCATTTTGAAAAATCTTGAGGGCCTCGTCCGGTTGTTTGCGGGCGAGCGCGATGTGTCCCAGACCCACCGGTCCGGCATCCGCGAAATTCCCATCCTTGTAGCGGTCCAGCAGTCGTTTGAACATGGCCTCTGCCTCGTCCAGCATGCCGAGTTTCAGCAGAATGTCTCCCGATGCCGAGAGCAGCGCCGGGCTCAGAACGGATGGATCCTTGGCGTTGATGGTGGCGACGCCCTTCAAATACTGATCGGACTTTTCGGGACGCCGCAGCAGTTGGGCGAGCCGGGCACGGGCGTAGTAAAGTCGGGCATTGGTCGTCGGGTTTTCCTGGGCACCGATCGCCTTGGTGAGAATTTCGACGAGCTGCTTATCCACCGCGTCGGCATCGATCTCGGACGGTTTCTTGCGCGGGACCAAGGTTTTCACCAATTCATCGATGAGATACTCGACCTGCTCCGAGGTGGGGTTGCCGATCCGTGGCTTGAGCGCGACGGCGAGCATTTCGGCTGCTTCCTCGCCTTTGCCTTCGCGGGCTTTCATCTTAGCGACCCACGAGGCAGAAAGCAGTGCCAGCGCGCTTTCCGGCTTCTGCTGGAGAAACTCGCCATGAAGTGCGGCGATGCTGGCCCAGTCTTTGTTGGCTTGAAGCAGTGCGGTGGCCGCATCAATCGCGTATTGAATCACGTCGTCCGGAGTGTCGGTCCAGACGGCTTTTTTGTAGGCTTCCAGTGCCAGCTTCTCGAACTTCGCGACTTCGTCGGGCTTGTCGGATTTCTTTTTCTTATAAGTATCGCCGATCAGGCAAAGCATCGACCCGGCGGCGGCGTCGTCAGGATGTTGGATTAGGAATGAGTTGAGATCGCGAATGATTTTGTCGGACTGATCCACTTCCTTGTCATTGAAATCAATGAACGCAAGCCGGTAGCGCACATCCCCGGCGTAGCGGCCGTCCGGAAATTTCGACAGGTATTCTTTGCAGGCTTTGAGGGTTTCCTTGTAGTTATTAGACAGGAAATTAGACATCGCCACATAGTAGAGTGCGCTTTCGAGCGACTGGCTGTTGGGGAAATCCTTGAGAAACTTGGTGAAGATCGGCGTGGATTCCTTGAAGTTTCCATCTTGGAAAAGCGCCACTCCCTGAAAGAACATGTAGCGGTCAAGGTTTTCGGACTTGGGAAATTTCTTTTCGAGATCGCGATAGAAATTCAAGACCTCGGTCCAATTGCCGCTTTGGACGAGCACTTCGCCCGCGAGCGTGCCAACCTGTTCGGCATTCTCGGCATCGGGGTATTTGCGCAAATAGGCATCGCAGAGTGCTTTGATCTCCGGGATGTTCTTGAGCTTGTTCAGGATGACAATTTCCGCGTAGGCCGCCGGCTTGGCGTCACTCGCGGACCCGTACTTCGTCCGCAGCGCACGAAAGCAGACGAGCGCTTCCTCATACCGTTCGAGATAGTAAAAACACCGCCCGCGGCGCATCAGAAGCGCCGCATCCAGGTCGGTCTTGGCCTCAATTGCTACCAGTGCTTCCTCGGCCAGCACCACGGCGGGCTTCATATTGTTGAGCAGCTCCGAGGCATTGGTGTGTTGGCTGAGCGGCTTGTTTTTATCTGCGGCCACCCGGCTCTCAAGGAGCTTCACATCCCTGCGCTGGGCGTTCAAGGCGGTCTTCTGGACCTCCAGGATCTGGCTACGCGGCGGAACCGAACTGTAAATCGCCAGTGCCGCCTCATAACCTTGAGGGGTTCCGCTTCCGACCAACTCATCACCGCGCACGATCACTTGGTTCGCATACCAGGCGATCGCATCGCGAATGCCGGCCTGGTTGCTCAGGCGATCCAGATAAAGAATCAGGTCTTCGAGTTTCCCCGTATCGGCGAGCAGCCCGATCACTTCCACCGCGGCGGTGGTCTGCTGCGGCGATCGGATATCCGAACCCATCAGACTTTTAAAAACGACCAGCGCTTCCTCGCGTTTGCCGAGAGAGGTATAAACTTTGCCCAGCGCGAGTCCGGCCTCCGAGCGGTATTTCGGATCTTTGGCGGCCTCGGTCAGCGCAATGATTGCCCGCTCTTTTTTCTCGGGAGTGTCTTGGAGAATGCAGGCCTGACCCACGCCCAAGTAGCAACGACTGGCGTACTCGCCTTTGGGAAACCGCTTCAAACAATCCGTGAACGCAGCCTCCGCCTCGGCGGGTTTTCCGCCCAACAGATTTCCCAGACCGAGGTAAAAATAGAGCAACTCCAGCGGCGCATCTTTGTTAGGTCCGAGCGCTTTGAGCAGTTCCTCGATCTTCGCCACCGCCGTCGCGTAGTCAGGAGGGGTGGCTCCAAAGGCAGCCTCCGCTTCGCCGAAAAGCCGGTTCAAAGTGGCGGGCGCGACCGGTGCCGCAGGTGCCGGCGGCGGTGCTTGGGCGTCCGAGCGGCTCGCCGAAATTCCACCGAAAAGTAAACACGCGAGAAGCGCTGTAAAACGCTGGGGAATTGTGGATGGGTTTCGCAGCATACTCTCGGTCGCGGAAGGGAGCGACACCGCCATCATTGTGTCAAGCCAGTTTGTCAGGCTCCACCAAGGAAATTTCTCCGCTTTTCCGGTGTCACTGGAAACGGTCAAACTTGCGTGACTTCGGGACGTGGGATTTCGGTTGATCTTTGCGATTCCAGCCCTTCGATGGGGGGCGCTCCATCCCCTGCATGTCCACACCGGATTTCAAAGCCAAGCTCCGCGAGGTGCCCCACCTGCCGGGGGTTTACCTGATGAAGGACCGTCTCGGCGCTATCATCTACGTCGGCAAAGCCCGCGATCTGAAACGCCGCGTCTCCTCCTACTTCATGGCCTCGCAGAAAATGCGCTCCAACGTGAAGACTCGCGCACTCATCGACTCCATCCACGACTTTGAGTTCCACACCGTCCGCAACGAAGAGGAATCGCTCCTGCTAGAAGGCAAGCTCATCAAGGACTACCGCCCCCGCTACAACATCGCCTTCCGCGACGACAAGCGCTTCTTCCTCGTGAAAATCCGCCTCGCCGATCCGTGGCCGCGCTTCCAAGCGACCCGCATGAAAAAGGACGATGGCTCGCGCTACTTCGGCCCATTTCCCCATTCCAGCGCCCTCCACAGCACGCTTGAGTGGCTGAACCGCAGCTTCGGCCTGCGTGTCTGCCGCCCTAACATCCCCGGCGAGGCCGACTACAAACACTGCAACGCCGACATCATCCGCAACTGCTCCGCCCCCTGCATCGCCCGCATCACTCGCGAGGATTACTTCGAGAAAATCGAGGAAGCCTGCCGCGTGTTAGAAGGCAAGGGCAAACGCGAAGTCTTCGATAAACTCCGCGAGGAAATGACCACCGCCGCCGAAGCCCTCGATTTCGAAAAAGCCGCCAACCTCCGCGATATCCTCCAGAACCTCGAAAAAACCCTCAGCCCCACCCGCCAGTTCAGCCGTGGCCGCGGCGTCCAGACCACCGTCAAACCCACCGAGGATCTCGCCGAACTCGGCGAAGAACTCCATCTAGCAGGCCCGCCGCGCGTGATGGAATGCTTTGATATTTCAAACGTCTCCTCGAACCACATCGTCGCCTCGATGGTCCGCTTCACCGACGGCAAGCCGGACAATCAGAACTACCGCCGCTACCGCATCAAGACCGTCGAGGGCCAAGACGACTTCGCCTCCATGGCCGAAGTCATCCGCCGCCGTTACTCGCGCATCCTCATGGAAAACGGCGCCGCCAACCCCGACGCGGAATTCTCCCAGGAAAATCTAATCGACTCCCAGCGCCGCCTCGCCCGCGAAGGCCGTGCGAAAATCGTCCTGCCAGATCTCGTCATCGTCGATGGCGGAAAGGGCCAGCTCGGCATGGCCGTTAGGGAACTGCGAGCCCTCGGCCTCCACGACCTCCCCGTCGTCGGCCTCGCCAAGCAGCACGAGGAAGTCTTCATCCCCGGCCGCGAACAATCCATCCGCATTCCCCACGACCGCGGCGCCCTCAAGCTGCTCCAGCGCATCCGGGACGAAGCCCACCGCTTCGCCAACGGCTACAACGCCCTGCTCTACCGCCGCCGCATGAAAGAGAGCCTGCTCGACGACTGCCCCGGCATGTCCGCTAACAAGAAGCGCCTCCTGTTGGAAAAATTCGGCAGCGTCGCGCGCCTGAAAAAAGCCACCGCCGAGGAAATCGCCGCCATGCCCGGCATCTCGAAAAAATCCGCCGAAGTTCTGTTGGAGTTTCTCGGCAGGAACGATTGATTGCCGAACCCAAGGTCACCTAACGGGCTAACGCCCGGAGATCCCTCAGCCCAGCCCATCGGGCTGGGTCACTGGTCACCACTCGATCATTTGCCGTCGAGTAGGGAAGCTGGCTCGCCCAGCGCGCGGTGCGCGCCGGGTCTTCATTGGTTAGGATGTTGAACAGCTCGGAAATGGCGTCGTAGTTTTGACCGGGGTAGGCGGCGTATTTCCCCATCCCCCGAACTGCGGCGACGGCGGTGGCATCCCGCGAGCCATGCCCCGGCAGCGGTCTTGTTAGCGATGCGGGACGAAGGGTCTCGGGGGCGGAAACTTCGGGGATCGCCTCACGCTGAGTCCGGTGCCCGGCCACATACGCAACGACTCCGGCGCAGACGGTTAGAGCGAGAGTGGTGGATAGGTTCATGGGGATCACCTGAAAATGAGTCGTCCAGAACCCGAGCGCTTTTCAGATCATTCTCCACCAGCGTCTTCTGCAGGTGGGACGGAGAACCTGCGATCCCAAAGCCGCCCTTCAGACTGGGTCTTCACCCAGGCGATTGCAGCGGCGGGACCGATAGCACGCCACTGGGACACGGCATTGACCCTGCCCCACTGGGTCCAGAGAGCGTTCCAGACTTCCTGCGACCAAGCATTTCCTCGATTCTGGGCATCCAGCAGAGTTTGCGTGGCAGCGGTCAACTCATCTTGGGTCATCGCGGAAATGAGTCCGCAGAGGATGTCTGCTTGTGTCTCGGGATCGGCTAACAGCGCGGCCTTTTTCATGAGGGCGACCCCTTCCTCGGAAGTGAGCGCACCTGCCTTTTCGGCGGTGAGCACGTCGGGACCGGTCCGGGTTTTCGGCTTTGGCTGGGCACTCGCGGTCGCCGGTGCCCCGGCCTAGGACGAGGCAGTTCGGGTGTTGATTTTTGGAAGCTCACGGTGGATCTGCCTGCCGGATTTTCCCCTCCCCATCAGAAATGCGGTAATGCCAACCAGAGCGATAAAAAGGAGGGCCAATGAGTTTTTCATAAAAGGCAATCGGGGGGGGGGGAACTCCATGGTCAATGACCACACGCAGCCGCTTTCTAAAGATTCTTCGTCGCGACTTCTATCACAAAAGTTCCAGCGCTAGGATTTCGCTTTGATCCAACAGCAGCAAGCGACTTCAGCCGCAATACGCCGTTCCCGCGGGATCCTTTTGCGCCTAACTGTGCACCAGCCGGTAGGTCGCACGATCATCGCGCGCAGCGACGGTGCTGATAGGGAAAGGATGGCGGAGTGGCAGGTGGAGCCAGCCGCGCTGCCCCCGGGAAATTTCAGGCTTACTTGGTATTTTGCCATCCAGCTCTGATCACGGTGTCGATACCTGCAATCCAGAAATCTCCTTACCCGCCTACCAGTAGCGGGTTAGCCCATTCCCCCCCGAGAAATTTCGGCTTGATTGATTATCAACCATCGCGTTTTAATTCCTGCATTGAGGCCCGCAACCCCGCGAGGCTCCAAACTAACGCGCCACCCCACTACTCCATGAAACCTAGTTTCCGAAACCTGATCAAATCCACGTTACCTGCCCTGATTGTCGTTCCTGCCATGATGCAGCACGCGCAGGCTCAGCCGACCCATAACATCACCCCGGATGCCGCAGGCAACATCGTGGTGGCTGGCACCTTCGATGAAACTAATGGCACCGACTGGTCCATCCTCGCCAGCGGCGGCACCACCTCGCCGTTCTCAGTGACCATCAACAAAGGCGCACTCCTCACGGGCAACGGCTCTTTCGCGAACGGCGTCACCGTTTCCGCACCCGCCTACACCGTCACCAACTCCGGCACCCTCAACGTGGGCGCTTACGGCATCCTCTCGAACCTTGGCGGCACCGTCGTCATCAACACGACAGACGGTCTGATCCAAGGCGGCTACGACGGCATCACCTTCGACTCACGCGGCAGCGGCTCCTTCAGCTCGGTCATCAGTACCATCTCCGGCAGCAGCGGCACCGTCCAAAACGACGGCTCCATCAGCGGCAATAACAATGGCATCTACGCAGGCACCGGACTCACGGTGGAAAACGGCATAAACGGCGAAATCACCGGCGGCTACGGCAATGGCATCTATTCCTACGATGACCTATCCCTCAGCAATCTCGGCACCATCACTGGCGGCGGCAGCCAAGGCAACGTTAGCGTGAGCGCCAACATCAGCGTGTCGCGCGGCGGCTCAGGCATCTATGCGAACAACCACGCCATCATCGACAATTCTGGCACCATCACCGGCACCACCAGCATCATTACTTCTAACAATCTTAAACTCACCAACTCCGGCAAGATCAGCGGCACCGGCGAACAGAACAGCATGGGCAAAATTCCATTCTACTATGCCAATGGTGACGGAATCTCCACGGGCAATCTAGCGGAAATCACCAACGCCAGCACCGGTAGCATCAGCGGCACCTACGATGGCATCCGCGCCGGCAGCGACCTTAAGCTCACTAACAAGGGCTTCATCACCGGCGGCACCGAAACCCAATCTCAGCCCACCGTCGCCGTGGTAGTCGAGATCCCCACTGAGTCCCAGTACATCGGCTCCGGTGTCGTGGCAGGTCCGCGCACAATCATCGATAACAGCGGCTCGATCCACGGCTACGTCCATGGCATCGACATCCTCGACTCAGAATTTGAGGAAGTCTTCGTTGAGCAAACCTTCGTCTCATCCCGCTCTGCTAGCGTGATCTCTGAAGTCATTGAGCCGACTACCTCCTCCATCACGAACAACGGCTCCATCAGCGCTCTCAGTGGCAATGGCATCGACGGCTCCAACCAAATCGAAATCGTTTCCAACAAAGGAACGATCACCGGAGGGACCGCCGCCATCGACCTCCGCAGCGGTGCCGACACGCTCAACCTCAACTATGGCTCCACCGTCACTGGCGACATCATCGGCGGCACAGGCATCGACCAACTCAACTTCGGCTCCGGCTCGGAAACCGTCTCTGAGATTAAAAACATCGTGCGCGGAAATGTGTATGGCTTTGAAACCACCACCAAGTCCGGCACGGGCTTCGCCTTCATCGGCGGACCGGGAGATTCCTTCAACGTCTTCACCGACCAAATCCTCATCAGCCGCGGAGGTCTCATCATCAATGGCAACCTCGCCTCACTCAGCGAAGGCAAAACCCAAGTCACGCTCTCAAACGGCAGCACCCTCGACGGCACCGGAAACTGGAATGCCGACCTCCTCGTCACCTCCGGTGGCCTCAGCGCCGGCGGCACTAACAGCCAGTTAGCCACCTTCGGAGAAACCGTCAGCCCCCGCTCGGCTGCCGCCACCTTCGTTGCAGAGCCGCCCACCAGCATGAACCCTGTCGGCACGCTCACTTTCACTGGTAACGTGAGTTTCTCCACTCAAGTGTTCGCCAAGCAAGCCAGCGCCACGGACAACCACATCCGCGTGGACATCATCCCGCAGACCACAATCATCAACGGCGTCAACAGCGACCTTATCGTTCAAAACGGCAGTGAAAACACCTTCGACCTCACCGGTGTCAACCTCCGCCTCGCCCCCACCAACATCAATAAAACGCTCACCGACGGCACCTACACCATCGTCGATAGCGACAGCCCACTGATCGGCACCAAGCAGTTAGGAACGCTCGGCGTGCAGTTCAGTGACAACGCGCCAGACACCGGGAAATTTGTCGCCAACCAAGGCGGCTCTAACAACCTGAATACGGTCCTCACCCAGTATTTCACCACCACCCACGTCACCGATCCCGCAGTGGTCGCTCCTGAGGTCGTCACCGCCCTCGCCGCGCCGACCACCAGCGTGAAGAATGGCAGCAACTTGGAAATTTCCGTGGATCACGACTTCGCCGGTCTGCCGGGCCTTACTAAAAACCAAGCCGCCCTCGCCTCCGTGATCGACGGCTTCGTCGGAACTAACAACCCGCTGCTCCAAGACTTCATCGCCGCGCTCGACTACTCGGACCTCGCCGCCGTGCAGAACACCCTCGCCGCCCTTGATCCAGGAAATGCCATGGGACTCGCCTCTGCCGTGGTGAATAGCAACTACCGCCTCCATCGCCTCGCTCAGGAACACCTCGCTGCCATCCGTGGCACCAGCCAGTCCAGCTCCTCCACCGGAGCCTCCAGCAAGGATGCCAAAGGCGTCATCACCCCCGGCCAAGCCACCACCAGCTATGGCAAACGCGGCAACGTCTGGGGTTCCGCTTCCTACGATGGCCAAGACTACCAAGCCAGCAGCAGCTCGGACTTCGACGGCAATGCCGGTGCCTTCACCGCCGGTGTCGATTGGCTCATCGCCCCGCAACTCGTCGTCGGTCTCATGGCCGACGGCTCCAGCGGCAGCTACGACAGCCGCAGCCAAAACAGCTCCGACATCGACAGCTTCCGCAGTGCCGCTTACGCCACTTGGGGTTCCGCCACAGGCTTCTACTCGGACGCACTCGTCGGCTACGGCACCCATGACCTCAGCTCCAAGCTCGGCGGCAGCGGCGTGTTAGGCAGCTCCATTTCTAACGACACAGATGCCACCAGCATCCAAGCCATGTGGACGCTCGGCTACACGATGGTCCAAGGAAATGTGAAACACGGCCCCTTCGCCGGACTCGAGTATCAGAACGTCGATGTCGATGGTTACCGCCAATCCGGCCCACTGCCGATCTCGGCAAAGGGCTTCGAAGTGGACTCGCTGCGCGCCCTCATCGGCTACCGCGCGACCGCCACCTTCGGTCAGTTCCGCCCCTACGGCTCGGTGGCCTACGCCCACGAGTTTGAGGACGGCACCGTCAGTCAATCCGCCAGCTTCGGAGGCACCGCCTTCAAGGTCCAAGGCGCGGCGCAAAGCTCGGCCTTCCTCATCAGCCTCGGCACCGGCTACTCTCTAACCGAGAGCCTCAGCCTCGACCTCGGCTACCGCGGAGAGATCGCCACCGACGACGGCATCACCAGCAACGGCGGCTCGCTCGGCGTGAACTACTCGTTCTAATCCCGCCCGCTTCCCAGCCCACAACCCACCGCCGCTCTGCAAAGGGCGGCGGTTTTTTATTAACCCGCCATCAGGTTTTCGACGATCTCATCCGCCAGATCCATTGGCTCGGGCAAATTATCCAGATCCGCGAGGCTGTCATCCTTGAGCCAGAAAAGATCCAGACCGGTCTTGTCGCGAGCGGCGAGTTCCTCGTCGCTGTATTTCCGCCAGCGGCCCTCAGAGTTGGACTCCGCATTCCAAGTTTCCTTCCGCTTGTAGCGGTTGGCGGGGTTGTAGCAACCGATGAATTCCCGAAGGTCTTCCACCCGCAGAGGCTTGCGCTTGAGGGTGTGATGAATGTTGGTCCGGTAGTCGTAATACCAAACTTCCTTTGTCGCAGTGTCTTTGCCCG
>JAYTEI010000075.1:0-4133 GCA_043735445.1 Akkermansiaceae bacterium
CGTGGTCGCCGCGGGAGCGGTGAAGCCTTTTGGATGGCCCTTCGCGCGTTGCTCATCTCGCTTCCGGTCGCGGCTGACGCGCTCGATCACCTCCTTGGAAGCAGGACCATCCGGACCGTATTCGACGCACAGTCTTCGGGATCATTGACGAAATGCCCGAGCACCGCCACGGCTTGTGGACTCGGCAGTAGCCCTAACACCCCGAAGGCTTTTTCACGGAAATCCTCGTAATCGCCTATCAGGACGACGGTTTTCACATCGCGCAACCGTTGGAGGTCGTTATAGGGAATCTTGGCATTTTCCAACGCCTCGGCGCGCATGGACTCGAGCTTGTCCTGGTAGTAGCTGGCGTGGTCGGGGATGGATAGAAGGGTGGAGTTCAACAATAAAATGATCTCTTCCTTTTCAGGCGAATTCCGATATCCCAGCGATTTCACCTGACGCAGCCGTGCGCCTGCGGATCAGCCTGTCGGCCGCTCATTCCGAGGAAGCCATCCAATTGTTAGCCGCCGCAACGTCGGAAAGTCGGGACGTTTTGTAATTGGTAAGTCGCGCGGCAGCATTCATAAGGCGGCGCGAAACTTCGCCTCATGCGCTATCCAACTCCATTTCAACAAAAAACCCTCTGGAATGCCGCCACCGGCGTATCGATTCTGGTGCTTGGAGCCTTGCTGGTAGGCTTGATCTGGCTGGTGGGATACGTCTTTGGTTTTCTCCAACCGGTGCTCATCCCGCTGATCGTGGCGGGAATCGTGGCCTACGTGTTGGATCCGGTGGTGGTGTTCCTCGAACGACGCGGGATGAGCCGGGTGTGGTCGGTAATTGCACTTTTTCTCGGAATCCTGATCGCGGTGACGTTGCTGATCGCCGCCATTTTGCCCGGCATCCAGCGTGGCCGCGGCGCCTTGAAGGACTTTCTATCATCCCGCCCGCAGACCACCCAACAGGCGTCCCCACCCGCCGGGGAGAATGCAGAGCATCTCGAGCCGGCACTCGCCCGTTCGCTTCATGACCTCCGCAAGCGCTATCAGGATGGGCCGATTTCCTGGATCCTAACGGAGACCGATGATCTCGGAAAACCGGTGGTGACTGACGCGAGGGCGGCTGACGAGGAATCGCTCGATGATTTTGCACGGACTCGCGGCGGACGCATGCTGGTGGAAAACCTGGACGTGATTTTTCGAACCGGGCGCACTTGGCTGACCGCCGGATCGTCGAAGGTGTTTGGATTTCTCGGGCTGGTGTTAGGGATGATCATGGTGCCGGTGTATCTGTTTTTTTTCCTCAAAGACTCCGCGTCGATCCGGACGCATTGGCATGACTATGTGCCGCTCAAAGCCTCGCGCTTCAAGACCTCGCTGGTGGCGACGCTCCAGGAAATCAATGGCTATCTGGTTTCGTTTTTTCGCGGCCAAGTGTTAGTTGCGGCGATCGATGGAATCCTCGTCGGGATCGCGCTAACGATTTTCGGGCTGCCCTACGGACTGCTTATCGGGGTGTTCATGGCCATTCTCGGGGTGGTGCCGTACATTGGGAATATTCTCTGCCTGATACCGGCGTGCATCATCGCCTACCTCCACGCGCGGGCAACGGCTCCATTTGGAATGGGGCCGTGGGCCTACGTGGGGTGCGTGTTAGGAATCTTCGTGGTCGTCCAACAGATCAACTCGCTGGTGACTGCGCCGAAAATCGTCGGGGATTCGGTGGGGCTGCATCCGCTCACGGTGATTTTCTCGATGCTGTTCTGGTCGCTGGTGCTCGGCGGATTCGTGGGTGCCCTGTTGGCGGTGCCACTGACGGCGGCGGTGAAAGTGCTGTTCCGCCGATTCATCTGGGAGCGGCAATTGCGGGAGTCTCCTGAGTTCTATCAGCCATAGGAGGCAATCCGAGACCCCCCGCCCCACGCGGCTGGAATTCTCCCCCCGGATTATCCCAGCTTGGCGTGAAACGAGAGGCAAGCGAGGCTTGAGGAATCTGCTACTCACGGCAAGTCGATTTCCACTTCCCGCGTGATAAGTTTTCATCTTCACGACTCTATTGGCCGGGACGGGTGCGGATCGATTTCTGTGCCTGCTCCACCAGAACCTTCAATTCGGGGTCGGCATCGGTCGCAGTCGAGGCCAGAACTGGCAGACTGTCAGCCGCTCCCACCCGCCCGAGGATGCGCACGGCGGAATAGCGGGTGATCCCTTTGGTTCCCGCGAAACGCTGGATCACGGTGGCTTCCACAGGCTGGCCGAGATCTCCGTAAAGCGACTCCCAAGCCATCGGACTCTTAAACCAAAGCTCACTAAGGATGGGAATCACGGCAGTATTCTTTTCCTTAACGATGAGAGCGACGACCGCCGGAGGGATCTGAGTGTTTTTAGCGACGAGTATTTTGAGCAGGGCCAACGCGGCTTCGCTGGCCGGTCCGGGCTGCTCCGACCAGACCGCGAGCGCGGCGCAAATGTTGCCTTTGAAATCGACTCCATCCTCACCGAGGAGGGCGATGAGCTTGCGGGTGATGTCAGTGCGATAGAGCTTCGGCTCGGCTTCGGCGAGCCGCTGGACCGCCCGCTTGACTCGCTGCAAGTCGATGCTTTCCAGCTCACGTTTGTTTAAATCATAAAACGCCGGATCATCCTTTTTCGAAAGTTTTTCAATCGAACCTTCGACGAAGATTTCATTGTTCACGCGCACTTCGATCACTGAGATTTCCGGATAGATTTTTTCAGTTTTCCCCAGCACTGAGGCCAATTGCGCGAGTTCCTGGATGGACTGGGTCACTCCCGTGACGACTAACAAATAGTCCCCGCCATCCCGCGGATAGGGGTGGGAAGTCGGGTCCGCGCCGGTTGCCCGGAGAATGTATTCCTTCACCAAATTCTTGTTACTTTCGCTCAGGTCTCTGAGCCACAGCCCCATGGCCCGCTTGCCGCCGCCAGCCTTGGCAAGCTTGTCGATCTCCGCCACCAGAGGGCCGGTTCCGATCTTAGCTCGCAAGCCAAGAATGATGCTGTCCTCCGTGGATTCTAGCGGTTTCACCTCTGGCGAGGCATCAGAATTCCGCAGCGAGCTTACCGTCCGGCGCTCAAGCGGGACTGAGCCGACTTTGAAAAAAAATGGCACAGCCAGCACGCAACTGCTCAAAACCAACCCCACGCCAAGCGCCTTGAGTTGGGCTCTCGGGTTGCCGTAAACGAGCATGACCACGCCGAGGAGACTCGCAAATCCGGCCATCAGCAGTCGGTCAGTTAGAACCATGCCATCGAGCACCCCCCCCCGGCTGGCTCCAAACATCAGCAACAGCGCCATCAAGATCATTCCCACCACGCCGATGCCACCCGCGATCGTCCGTTGCGGAGACGCAGGCTGCAAAACCGCCGGCTCTGGCATGGAGCTGTAGCGGATAGGCTGCACCCCTATCCGCGACTCGCCACTCGGCAGTGGGACACGTTGAAAGCGATTCAAGCTGCGTCCGTCCCGTTCACCGGGGTAAAATTTGGGGCCGCGCAAGATGACATCGTCGTTGATCCGGAAGCGGTGCTCACAGCCGCCACACTCGACGGTGCGCTCGCGCAGGTCATCCCCGACCTTGAATCGCTGCCCGCAAGAAGGGCAGCGGATCAGCAACAGCAAGTCGTCTGGGTTCGGCATGGACATAGGATGGGTGAAATCTTGGTTGAAACCTAGATGATTGCAACTCCAAGCATCGGCCCGCTCTAACACCACCGCACTGCCGATTTCTCCATGCCTCGGAAATTAGTTTGGAAACATTAACAATTGACGTTTTCTGAGTGAAACCCTAACAAAGCGGCGAATCCAATCACGCCGATGATCAAGCCACTCTGTCTCAGCCCGTTTCCGACTCGCCGCGCCGACGATGAGTCACCCTTGCCCCTGATGGAGCGGGAGGGTTTCGTGGATGAAGCCGTGGTGACGGCGCTCGTTAGAGATAGCCTCCTCGGTCGCAGCATCGCCTATCCAGACGATCTCGCCCTAGCCGCGGACGACTTGGATTTCGCGGGATGGAGCCTCTCGAAAACGGTGCCGACGCGTTCCGCCGAAGTGCCACCGCAAGTGATCGACGCCATCGTGCGCCGCGCTTCGCCGCAAGTCAGCAGCGTGCTGCGGAGCGACACACGCCGCCC
>JAYTEI010000076.1:0-4130 GCA_043735445.1 Akkermansiaceae bacterium
CGTTGACGAAAATCACGTTAGATGGCTTCACGTCGCGGTGCGCCAGACCGCGCTCATGCAAGTGATCTAACGCCTCAGCCAGCCGCAGGCCCACGTCGATGCAGACGCTGGTATCCCACTGAGTTCCCACGCCTTGGTGATTGTCGGCCCGCAGCGTGCGCGGCTCATACTCGATCGGGTTGATGTCTTGGCCAGACGTCACGTCGTCGCCCAGTTCCATCACATAGTAGTAAAAGGAAACCCCGTCAGGGCTTCTCCCGACGTGCAGGATATTCACCAACGCCGGGTGGTCTCGCGACATCGGCTCGAATTTTAAAATCCCCTCGAACTCCCGCTCAAATCCCCGCGCGTCTTCGAAATCCTCGCGCCACACCACTTTCACCGCCCGCAGTGCGCCGGTCACCCCGCGCGCCAGCCAGACCTCGCCATAGGCTCCGCCGCCGATTTTGCGCAGCACCTCGTGATCGGGGATCGCTGGGTTCGGCCTGATTTTAATCGCCATCGGCTTCGTCTTCGAGTTTGGCGAGTTCGCGCTTGAGCACGGCACCCACGCGGTGCTTCGCCAAATAAACTTGGGCCATGCTCACATGGAGCTGATCTTGCACCCGTTTCGCGTCCCACTGCTTGATCACATAACAGTCGAAAATCTGATACTGCTTGGGCGAGACCTGCGCCTTCACCCGCGACAGCGCGGCGTCTGCCACATTTTTCTTCCACTCCACATTCCACAGCCGGGACAACACGTCGCCGTTAGGGTCTTCCACCCGGTCGATCACGGCGGTTTTGCGGTCGTTTTCCCACTCGCCCACCATCATCGCGGTGTCCTTCTTGCGCTTGCGGAATTGGTCGTTGATCCGCCAGCGGGTCATATTCATCAGCCAAGTTTTAAACGAACCTTGCTCGGGATCGTAGAGCTTTTTCTTGCTCTGCTTGGCGATCGATAAAATCGTCTCCTGCACGCAATCGAACGCCTCGTCCTGCCGCAGCCCGGCTTTCACTGCCACTGAGTAGATCAGCCGCCAGTAAGTTTGATAGAATTCATCCCACGTCCGTTGGTCCTCCCAATTGTCTAACCGGGCGATCAGACTCTTCCGAGTTTTTGCGTAGGCCTGCACCAAAATCGCGTCGCGTTCATTCACCTTCTCCTCGTTACCCTCGGACATTGGCAACTGTTTACCCGATTCTTCGCGTGGTGTCTTTCACCGATTCGAGTTTTTCACTGAGACCTCAGGCTCAACGCCAAAATTCCTCAGACTCGCCCCTACCCGCGATCATGTGGGGCGAAATTTCGTGGAACTTATTTACAAAGTGCCAAGTTTCCATACGGTCACGGCGCACCACCTCAACCGTGTTTCAGATCCCCCCCGGATCTGGGACTTCCCCCCCGGCGAGTCACAATGTCCCCCTACTCACCACCCCTGAATCCATCCCAAACAGTCGAACGCATCCGCGAAATCATCGTCGGTCGTCATCTCGAGCGTTTGGAACAACGTGTGGCCATGCTGGAAACCGGCGTGCCACCCACCTCGGCGGCTTCTCTCCCCTTGGATCAACGCTTTTCGCCCAATCATGAAACGCTGGCGGCATTGAAAGACAACGTCGAGCGGCTGATGGAATCCAATCGCCAACAGACCGAACTGCGTTGGTCCCAATACCGGGAGGAAACCCAGCGGCTCGCCGTGCAAATCCAACAGGTGGCCACCATGAAAGCGAGCGAACCCGCACCCCGGTCGATCAGTCAGCTTGAGAACCGCCTCGGCACTTGGCTCACGGATTGGCAAAGCTCCATCAACCTCCATTTGCACGAGCGCGACACCCGCATCGCCAGCCAACTTCGCAGCGAAGTCGGCGAGCTGTGGGCACGCACCGAGTCCCAACTCTCACGGCTGGAAAGCCAAAGCGTGGATCGAGATTCCCTCGACGAACGTTTCAGCCGGATCGCTATCGCCGCCCGCGCCCTCGCCGATAGCCTATCGCCCACTTCGTCTAACCCCGGCTCCGCCGCTCCCTAAATGCCCGAACCTCTCACTCCGCTTCCATTCACGGGACCGACTCCGGGACAAGCCGCACCCGCCGCCAAATCACCCGCTTGGAGCCACCTGCCAGTGCCGATTTCAGACGAACCCATGGCCAACCCATGGCCATCCTCGTCGTTGCCGCCATTATCGGTCGAGGAAACGGCGGCATCCGCCGCAGTCCAAGCTTCTTGGCTCACCCCAGTCCCGTCGGCCACGGCCAGCGGAGCCACTTCGGGAAATGCCCCGGCCGCCTACCCGTTAGCCGGGCTCGTCCGGCCAGATGAACCGGAATTCACCGATGCTGAATTGATGCAAGCCTTCGCGCCCATCATCGAGCATGTCGTTCACAGCGCCATTTATACCAAGGAAAACGTCGTGGAAACCTACCTGGAGCCGATGCTCCGCGCGACGATCCGCCGGGCTCTAGCAGAGTCCACCCCCGGCTCGCGGCCCTTCCACCCACCCGGTGCCTTGGACCGTTTCATCTGGCATCTCCAAGCGCTGTTCACCAGTCGCACTTACGAGGATATCTTTTTCGAGAAAACTCACCGCTTCCAAATCGGCGAGGTTTTCCTAGTGGATGCCGCTAGCCTCGCGCTGGTTTCATTTGCCAGTTGCGATCCGGCCCGCCACTCCTCGCCCCACCGCGTCGAGAGCTCGGTCCAGCGCCTGGCGCTGCAACTTCGCGACGAATCCGGCAAACTCCGCGACTCATTCGAGCTCCCCGATCAGCGCCACGTCATCGCCCGCGCCGGTCGCTTCGTCACCATGATGGCCGTCGTCCGCGGCCACCCCAGCGACCTTGTCATCGCCGATCTCGAGTTCGCCCTGCGCCGCATCGAAGACCGCTTCCGCGATCAGTTCCAACAGAAAGGCTCGGCCCTACTCTACACGCTTCAGCCGTTTCTCGAAGAGTGCCTACTCATCCAAGCTCCCGCCAGCGCGGCTTGATTCTAGAATGGAAAATGACATAGGTGTCAGCCACGAGATTTACCACTGATTGCGCTGATTTTGACTGATTTCACTGAAAGAAAGGGCAGCAATTCGACTCACCTTTTGGGTGAGCTGGTAATCCTTTCCAACCTCTTAAAAATCAGTTCAATCAGCGAAATCAGTGGTTACCATCTTCCTCTTTAAGTTGATCACTCCTCCGGCTTACCGAGGGCTAACAGGACGATGGCGGGCACCGGCAGCGGCTTTTCCACCAGCAAATCCTGCAACAAATTCTGCAACCACGGCCGCGTGGCGGAAACTTGCTCAACCACCAGCGCGTTCTCACCGTTTTTCCCGGTGATCCGGTAGCGCTCGACCTTGATGCCCATTGGGCTTTCCTCACCCTCCAATAACAGCTCGATCAGGATCGTTTTCTCGCGGCTGCGGATCTGCAATTCCGTGACTTTCCCGTAGCGATCCAGCCGTGAGGCCAGCATCGATTTCGCCGCCGAGGAAGTGAGACTGTCTTTGATACCGCCGAACATGGGCGCACGTTAAAAGCATTCGCGGCCAAGGATCAACCCCGATTCACGGCGGCGGCGGCAACTTGCGGGCAGCTAACAAATAAGCGAGCACCGCGTCCGCATCGGCCGGCTCCAGTTTGGACTTCCTCGCCATCACCGGCATGATCTCGTGCGTGAGTTCGTCCACCCCGTAGTCAGCAGGATTTTCAAAGGCGTGGCACTTCGCGCACTTCGCCTGATGGAGCTGATAGCCGCGCTCCAGCCGCGACTGCGGCGCGGGCGAAGTTTTCACAAGCTGCGGGCTAACAGGCGGCGCGCTGAAGCTAGGCGCACACGAGAAAACCAACAGCCCGACCGCCACCCCCGCGAGGGCGTGACGGAAGTTGGCCAAGAGGCGGCGCTGGGTTTCCATGGTCAGAAATCCAACGCGAAGATGGTCCGAAGCTGGAAATCAGGCTCATCGGCCAGCGAGGTGACCTGCCACAACCCGGTCAGCGCCACCGAGAAGCGATTGCTCCGCCATGAGACATTCGGTCCCATGTAAACCCCGCTGTTACCGATGGTGTCCACGTCTGGAACGGCGATTTCATGCAGCAACTCCGCACCCACCGACCAGGCTGGATTGATCTGATAGCTGACCCCGGCGGTTTGGAAC
>JAYTEI010000077.1:0-8972 GCA_043735445.1 Akkermansiaceae bacterium
CCGAGAAACGAGGTCCACACGAACAGCCGGTCCGCCGCGATCCGTTGGTCGGCCAACGCCCCGCCGACAAGGGGCGAGACCATCGCGCAGAGTGGCGGCACCATGAATGCCAGCGCCACCCAGCCGCTCAAGCCCTGAGCTTTTAAAATGTTAGTCAAGGCCGGCATCCAGAACCCCGGCGTCATTCCTTGCAGGAAAAAAACCAGCCACAGCCAACTGAAAACCCCCTTCGGCATTTTGGGGATAGCGGGCTGACTTTGCACGCGAGGTCACTAGACGCGGCTTGCTGGAATGGCCAGCCGGATATTCGCGACCCGCGGCCTGATTTTTCCGAACTGAAAAATTTCGCTTGCCTCGCCGCCCATCCTTCTATTTGTTCTAAGGAACACTGTTCATAATATGACACACCTCGCACTAACAGACCGCCAGCAAGAGATTTTGGATTACCTCCGGATGTCGCAGCGCCAGACGGGCATCATGCCATCGACTCGCGAGATCCAGCACTTCTTCGGCTTCGCCAGTCAGACCGCCGCCATGAGCCACCTGCGTGCGCTCGAGCGCAAGGGAGTCATCCAGCGATTGCCAGGGAAAGCCCGGGCCGTCATTTTCCCAGAAGAACTCGACCGTGGCGAGATCTTGGACATCCCGATCTTTGGTAACATCGCCGCCGGCATGGCGCAGGATGTGGAGCCAGAGCGCCAAGGTTGCATTTCCGTCGATATCACGGCCTTGGGAATCCCTCGCCACGCCCGCACCTTCGCCCTCAAAGTCCGCGGCGATTCGATGATCGACGCTCACATCTGCAATGGCGATACGGTGATTCTCGAATTCCGTGAACCCCGCAAAGGCGACATCGTGGCTGCCCTGATCGATGGGGAAACCACCTTGAAACGCTACCTCATGGAAAAAGGCCGACCGTTCCTGCGGGCGGAAAACGCCGACTACCCGGACCTGATTCCCGCCCGGGAACTCATCATCCAGGGCGTCCTCATCGCGTTGCTACGACACGCGGCCTGACGCCGGGAAGTTCGGATATTTTGTTAAGATTTCTGAATGATTGACGTGCTTAAGGAATTTCCGTAGGTTCTGCCATTGATCCGAATGGCAACTGAAACCATCACCTTCATGTGTCAGGTTTGCGGCAGCAAGCTGACGGTTCCGGTAGCTCTAGCAGGGGTGACTGGTCCTTGCCCGACCTGTCAAACGATGATTCAGGCACCGTTAGTGACAGACGCTTCGGAAGCGGAAACTGCGGTTCCAGTTTTCCAAGCATCTCCGACGGTGCTCCGGCCGGAACCTCGTCAATTGCCGAGTCGGTCCAGTACCGGAGATGTTTTCGCCAAGCCGATGCCTGCGCCGAATTATAGCAGCGAAGCATTCAACGATGTCCATCCCCCGCCCCCGGATGCCTACCCGAGAAAGCGTTTTATCCGGTTTCTGATACCGACGCTGTTCGTGATAGCCTCGGTGGGAATGGGTTTCGGCGTAGCGACTCTGCTCAAAAATCACTCGAAGGCGGGTTCTAGCAAAGTTCCCGTGAAGAACTCGGACTCGCGGCCGATCCTAGAAGAATCGACTCCACCCCGCGCTTCAGCAAAGTCGAGCCAGGAGATTTCCCAAGATCTGCCAAATCCGACACCTGACCCGACACTCCCTGCTGGATTGGAATCGAAAACTCCCGGCCAAGTCGCCAAGGAAGTGTTGGATCAATTTCTCGCTGCCAAAACCCTGGCCGAGCGACTGCCCTTGATGGAAATGCATACGCCGGAGTCCGAACTCGCGAAGACTTGCCTAGCCGGGCCGCTACCAGAGGCAACAAGCTCCAGAATCAGTGTGGTGGAAAACAACGCGGCCGAACAAGTGGCGGACTACTTCCATAACGTGGATTTCGAAGCGGGCGATAACCGGACCAATCCCCAAACGATTCTCGTTAGGATCCGAGGCTCGGCACCGCCGAAAGTGGTGGTGGATCCGTTTCTCGATTCTTACGGCGGGCGCTTAGCAGACTATGCCAAGTCGCCATCCGACAAGGCGGGATTGTTTCAGGTGATCGTTTGGCCACTCGCCAGTTGCTACGATGAGCGCGTGCCGAACCGTGAGAAAAAGCTAACGCTTAAATTGCTGCCGCAGGCCAATGCCAAGGAAATCGCTTTAGCCTATTTTGGACGCCAATCAAAAATCGCCCAGATACTAACAGACGGCACCTACCGCGTCGCTTATGGCAAGGCCAAGGCTTGCACGGTGATGCTCCGATGGAACACCGAGGACGATTCTAACATGCCTTACCTAGAGGCGATCGCTCTCAGTTCTTTGGATTGGAATCCGTGATCCGCCCCGCATCCTTGAGCGCCCGCCAGCCTCCTCGCAGCACGGATACTTCCGCGCCAAGTTGCAGCCCCCGGATGCGCTCGGCGATTTGCCGACTGAGGCCGCAATTTTCATCGCCGCAGTAAACGATCACCCACGGAGTCTCGATGATCCGCATGGCGGTGTCCGCCTCGAACGCCTGCATGTCTTCCGCAGGATCGAGATTCCATAACACGGAACCGGGAAGTCCCGATTTCTCCCAGTCCTTCCTCAAACGGGCATCCACCCACAGGATCTTCGCGGCTGTAGGAATCTGTTGGAGACACACTTCGTCGGGTTTCAAAGTGGCGGGATCGCAGACATAAGTGTGCGCCGGCGGACCTTTGACCCAATATGTCCCGGCGGCAGCGGCTAGGGAAATAAGTGCGACCGCCGCCAGTTGGCCGACGGCGTTCATGGCTTTGTCGCCACGTCCACTGGTGACGGCTTGCGAACCACCGCGAAGACCTGCTGGATCCGATGTTTAGAAATCCCGCAGTCGGTCTCGATACGAAAGACGCTGATTCCCGGCGCGTTGATGTCTAACGGAGTCACGATCAAGTCGTATTTCTTGCCTTCCTCCAGCGCTTTCACCTCGCAGGTGAACGATGGCGAAGACGACTTCACGCCGGTCACGCGAATCGACTTTCCTTCCGCCATCTTGATATGAATCGTCTGCGGATCTGGCTTGCCGCCGAGATCCCACTTCACGGTCTTAGGCTCCAGCGCGATGAGGACGGGGATGTGGACGCGCACGGTTAGAGTCATGGATGGCTTGTTCGCAGGATCGTTATCGATCCATAAAGCGATCATCTTATCGACCGTCCCGGAAAAATTTCCCATGTCGAAGGTGGTCCGCACGACACCGGATTCGCCCGGCGCGTATTTGAGTTTGCCGCCGGAAATTTCGACTTTCAAACACGAGCAGCCGGGATCGCTTTTCGCGATGGTGACGGGCTTATCGCTGGTGTTTTTGAAGTTAAAATCGGTTGTTACGGTGCTCACATCCGCAGCGGCGTTGACCTCCTTGAGAAGTTCCGTGAATTCCAATCCCGCCGCTTGAGTGAATGCGGCGAGGGTCAACCAGATGCCGATTGCAAATTTCATGAGCGTATTATGGACCCGCTTTTTCCTTCGGCGCAAGGGCTACGGCAATAATCAAGCGCCCTCCCCGCCACTCGGGACCGAGGACAAACAGCGGCCGTTTGCCTTCGAGGTGGGCATCCATTTTCAAAACCTTCTTCCGACTGAGCCAGAGTTCGAGATCCAGTCCAGTGACTTGGGCGGTCGGTTGGCTGCGTGCCTCGAAGCGAACGAGGATCTCGTCCGATGGCTTCAGCGGTTGCGCCCAGCTTTCATAACTCCTCAGCAATGGCTGCACGTCCTGACCGAGCGTCCGGTAGTTTTTGAATCTCAGCCGCTCTTCTTCACGCAAGCGTTTGGCGGTTTCTTGGCTAACAGCGGCGGCCTTGGCACCCGCCACTTTGGGATCTCCGTCGGTGGCATAGTAAACGGTCACCCCCACTCGACCAATGTTGGACTTGCCGGGATCATCCTGAGCAAATGCGCCATTTGATAAAACCACTGCCACCACCGACACGGCGGCTCTGAGCCATTGCCGTGGATTTCTCATGGTCCCACTTCCGGTTGCGTTTCGCTGTCTGCGGTGGAGTCGATTTCACGATCCATCGGCACGTAAACCGTCGCGGAAAAATCCGTCGCGTCCGGGATTGCTGTCACGCCATTCAAGACAATGACCGTGGCAGAGGCCTTGCTGCCGGCGATCCACTCCGCCTTCACGCCGCTTTCCGGGGTGTAAACGACTGGCCCCACGGGAATCGCTCGCGGAGCATTCACCACTTCATGGTCGATGGCAGTTTGCGATTTTTTACCTATCCAAAAAGCCATGACCATCCCGCTGCAAGCAGCCATCGGCATCAGCCAAGATCTCCATGATGATGGATTTTTCACGGCCCTCTCCGCTGGCGGACTCTGCTCACGAATCGCTTGCAACACCCGGCTGTTGAAAAAATCTGGATAGGGCGGCTCGATGGATGCAGGAATCGCCGCAGCCATCGTCGCCCGCCAGCGGCGGACTTCGTCGCGGGCGGCCAATTGATCTGGCTGGCTGTTAGCCCATGCCTCGACGGCGGCGAGTTCCGCGCCGGTCAATTCGTCGTCCAGCCATAGGGCCAGCGTGGATTCAGCGGGATTCGTATTCATCTTTTAGCAAGGCTTGGAGTTTCTGACGCGCATAATAAAGCCGACTCATCACCGTGCCCAAGGTGCTCGACATCGCCTCGGCGATCTCCTTATACGACAATCCTTGGACATCTTTCAGAAGCACGACTTCCCGGTGTTCGGGAGAAAGTTTACCCAGCGCGATTTGGATTTTCGCCCGCAACTCGCCGTGGGACATCGAATCCGCTGGCGACTCGCCACCGGATGGCGTGGTGAATGATGCGGAATCGATCCGCTCGCGTTCGAAGATCTCGTCGTTGAGTTCCCCGGCGCTTTCGATTTTCCGCCGTCGCACCCAATCGTAAACCGCGTTATGGGCGATCCGATAGAGCCAGGTGGAAAACCGCGCCTTGGCCTCGAACTTCGGCAAGGCCCGCCACGCCTTGATGAACACCTCTTGCGAGATGTCCCAAGCGTCGGCTTCCTGATGAATCATGTTGCGGATCATGGCGAATATCCTTCCTCGGTGCCGGGTGACCAACGCGTCGTAGGCACTCATGTCCCCTTGCTGCGCGAGTGCGACCAGTCGGAAATCGTCCTCCGGATCGTTCATAGTGACATCCGAATCGACGGAACCGCTAGGCTCCTGCGCGATGTTGGACGGCTCGCCACTGGGATTATTCATCATTAAAAAGTCGCCGTGCCGGGGACATGCTGGCACGGCCTATAGCCTGCCCGCCACCCGCCACCCACGCAACCCGGAAATCTGCGGAATGAGTGGATCTGCCGCATCTAGGTTCCTCAAACCCATTCTAACCGACGACTGCCTGAAACCTCTAACGTCTGCGGCCCTTCATGCCGAACCGTGACAACTATCGACGGCATCATTGCTGAATTTAAAAAACTGGTGACTCACTCCGCCAGCTCTAACCGCACGCGGGCGAATCGCTTGGTCGCGCTGTTGGTCGTCATGGGATCCACGATTTTCACTCGCTCCCAGCGCGGGTTGATGGGGACGACGGTCTCGGAGCCGAGGTTTTGCCAGTTGATCAAGTCGGACGAGAACTGGGGAGTATAAGTTAGTCCGGCACCACTTCCGCTGGCCCGCCGGACAAACTCGAGGGTCAGGTGATCGGCTCCTGAAATCGTCTCCACCGCGACGGACGGCAAGCCGCGCAGGCCGGTGTTAGGGAGCTGGGTCACGCGCTCGTTGAAGGACGGATCGAGGTTCAAGGCAAACTCCAACAGATTACCGATCCCGTCGCCATCGAAGTCCGCGAGCGGTCCGGTGATGGCTGAATTTCCAATCTCGGCCGGGGTGAAATACAGCCGCTGCCAGGCGCTGTAGTTTTCTAACGCAAGTGATCCGTCATGCCCGGTGACTGATAGAATCCACGGCAGCGATGCGGAAATCCGCGAGCAGCCAAGGGCGGACGGCTTGTTAGCCTCAGTATCTTCCACTATCACCCAACCGGGATCTTCTTCCTCCAGGCCGCCCTTGTCGAAAATAGCCGCATTGAATGGGGCTTCCGATGAATCATGCCGGAACGGCCCTTCGACCGCAAAGTTCACGCCCGCAAGTCTCCACAGCCCATCTTCCAGCACGAACAATCCGCCGCCGGAATCACCCACTGATAGATGGCACTCATCGGGGAGTCCGGGCACGTCGAAAGCGCAGACGAGGAGTTCTCCCGCACCCGCTCCGCCGTTCACCATCCGCTCCACGAAATTTCTTCCCCAGCGCTGGACGTGATCTGCCGTTCCCCACGACCAGCCTTTGAGAATCCCGCTTGGAGCAGGGACCGTGACAGGGAGACCTTTCTGTGTGCCTCGGCCAATGATCGTCGCCGTCGTCTGAAGATCCACATTGCCCAGTCCCGAGCAGAGGGGGGCGAAGGTAGGAAAGGGCTTCGAATGATCCACCTCCCAGATCCTCAAATCGGTCGATGGAAGATAATAATTGTGAATCGTGGTGTAGGAGTCGCCGTGAAACGTCAGAATATCGCCATCACTTCCTCCGATGTGTTTGGCAGTGATGAAAAAATAAGGGGCGATGGGAACTCCCAAAAATTTCTCAAAGTTTCCGCTAGGGGTAGCCAAGTTGAACTCCCCTTCATACTGCCAACCGGAGTTGTCGCCGGGAGTGGTGGTGTTGTGCAGAGGATCGGGCGTATCTGCGAAAATCACGGCTTGCACCCGCACGGTGAGCAACGCCAAGAGTAGAATCATTGCCCGCAATTTCATCGCCAGACGCTAGACCGCGCTTAGCAATCCGCAACGCTATATCTCCGCCAGGACTTCGCCGAACACGGTGAGCGTGTCGTCCAGATCCGCCTCGGTGTGGGCGAGTGAGATGAAGCCGGTTTCGTAAGGTGAGGGCGCGAGGTAGATGCCTTTATCGAGACAGCCCCAGAAGAATTTTTTGAAGAACTCCAAGTCCTGTTTCATCACGTCGCTGACGTTGACGATTTCACGGTCGGTGAAGAACAAACAGAACATCGAGCCGACGCGGTTGAAACGATGGGGCACGCCTTTTTCCGCGAGGAGTTGGCGCAGGCCTTTTTCAAAGTGGGCACCTAACTGGTCGAGCCGAGCGAAGCCGGAGCGTTGGTCCAGCTCGCGGAGCTGGGCAAGGCCGGCGGCCATCGCGAGCGGATTGCCGCTGAGGGTGCCGGCCTGATAGACAGGACCGAGCGGCGCTAGCATATCCATCACATCAGCACGGCCACCGAAGGCTCCGACGGGCAGGCCACCGCCGATGACCTTGCCGAAGCAACTGAGGTCGGGCGTTAGATTTTCAAGCCCCTGCACGCCCGCCTTGCCGAGACGGAAGCCAGTCATGACTTCGTCGAAAATGAGCAGCGCACCGTGTTTTTTGGTGATCGCAGAAAGCAGCGCGAGGTAGCCGGGTTTGGGAAAAACCAGCCCGGCATTCGCGGGGTAGGACTCGACGATGATGGCCGCAATTTCCTCACCGCGGGCGGCGAAGAGAGCTTCGAGGGCGGCGGGATCGTTGTAAGGAAGGACGAGGGTTTTCTCGGCAAATGCCTTTGGCACGCCCGCAGAATCTGGTTCGCCGTTCGTCAGTGCACCGGAACCGGCAGCAACTAACAATGAGTCACTGTGGCCGTGGTAGCAGCCGTCGAATTTCACAATGCAGTCGCGTTTCGTGAACCCTCGCGCTAGGCGGATGGCGGACATGGTGGCCTCGGTGCCGGAGTTGCACATCCGGACTTTTTCCACCGCCGGCACCCAGCCGCAGATCGTGCGCGCCATCTCGACTTCGAACATGTTCGGGATGCCGAATGAGATCCCGCTTTTGGCCACTTCGTGGATGGTGTTGGTGATGACGACCGGCGCGTGGCCGAGAATGTTAGGTCCCCACGAGCCGATGTAGTCGATGTAGTGCTTGCCATCAATGTCCTCGATCCGGCAGCCGGCAGCGCGGCGGACGATAAACGGCTCGCCGCCGACGTTGCGGAAGGCGCGCACTGGTGAGTTCACCCCGCCAGGGATAAACTGCTTAGCGACGGCGAAGATTTTTTGCGATAGCGGACCTTGCTGATTCATGGGCGGACCATGAAGGAGGATTTCCCAACGGCCAACCGCGAAGCAACGGATTTGCACGAATAGTCCCCTGCCCTGCGGCGTTTGCCAAAAATGGCGATTCCGTTTTCCGACAACTCCACTACTTTGCCACCGATGAAGCTGGAAATTCTCACTCTGATCGCCGCCTGCTTGGTCCTGCCGCTCCATGCCCAAACCAAGCGCCCCGAGCGGAAGTCGTTGCTCGATGCCGATCCCTCGGTGGTCTATCTGGAGCAAGCGCTGAAGAAGCCGCTCGACCTCAAGGTGATCAAGGAAGCCCCGGTTTTTTCCGATAAGGACGGCAACATCCGCCTCGGCACGCTCAAGGCTAACCAGACTGTGCGAGTAGAAGCCATCACCGATAAAAACTACCGAGTCCGCGGCCAAGGCACCCGCGACGGGATCTCCGGCTGGGTCGCGCCATGGGCGTTTTCCTCCACCGATCCCGAGTTCGTGGCGAATCTCAAGCTACTCTACGATCGCCAGATCCAAGTCCAAAAACTGATCGCCGCCAAGAGCGTGGCTGTCGGCATGACGCTCGACGAAGTGACGCTTTCCCAAGGCAAGCCGGCCAAAACTTCCCTGCGGAAAACCGCCGTCGGCCAGTCCGGACGCTGGGATTTCATCGAATACGAGGACGTGAAAAACTACGCCACCGAGATCGACCGGACTACTGGCCAGACCTTCCGGCGCTTGGTCAGCGTGACCCGCGTGGAAAAGGGCAAGACTGCGGTGGAGTTTGAAAACGACGTGGTCACAGCAGTGGAAGAAAGCGCGGATCATCAAGGTGGAAACGTGCGGATCATCGTGCCACCGTTGGTTTTCCACTGGTGAGGAAAATGCCGGGTAAATTCCCG
>JAYTEI010000078.1:0-4125 GCA_043735445.1 Akkermansiaceae bacterium
CAAGGCGAGCCCTACTACCTCGCTGTCTTCCTCGTCGGAGCCTATCAGGAAACTCTCGGCGATCTCCACAACCTGCTAGGCGACACCAACGTCGTCGGCGTCCACCTCGAAAAAGGCAAACCCGTTTACACCCACGAGGTCGAGGGCGACACCGTGGCCGACGTGCTGAGTTATGTGGAATTCGACCCCAAAGAACTCGTCACCCGCTTCCGGACCTTTGCCGAGAAAGCCGTCACCGAGGGCCGCATCTCGCCCAAAGAACGCCGCGAGATCCTCGACCTCTTCCGCGAAGGCTTATCAGGCTACACCTATTTCGAGAGCTAGAATCCTAAGGCGAAGGGAGGTCCATCCCCCTTATCGCCATTGCACTGTCGCCATTGCACTTGCCGCCAGCGTCGCCTTCATGACAGCCTCCGCCGCAGTTGGCGGCGATTCGAAATACTCAACTCGACGGATGGCGTGCCTTTGCGGTGCTGGGAGTGATGTGGCAACACTGGGTGCCCACGACTTGGCGCGGGCCATGGCCGTTTGAAATCGGGCTGTTTTTTTTCCTAACTCTAACTGGCTTCCTGATCACTCGCATCTTGTTGCACGAACGCACGGCGGCGGAGGGCCGTGGCAAGAGCTGGCGGACCAAGGCATACTTGCATTTCCAAAAGCGACGGCTCATCCGGATCTTGCTGCCCTGTTATACGGCGATGTTGTTTGCCATCGCCGTCGGCGCACCGGACATCCGCGAGCATGTGTTTTACTACTTCGGACATATCTCGAATTTCCACATGGCCTACATGGACGGTTGGCCATCGGGGACGGCGCATTACTGGACGCTCGCACTTCAGGTCCAGTTCTATCTGGTCTGGCCGTTAGCAGTTTTTCTAAGTCCGAGGAAACTGCTAGGGCCGGTGTTTCTCGCCTTCGTGGCAATGGCTCCGGTGTCCCGGATGATCCTCGCGCAGTGGTTCCCAGAGATCCGCCACAGTCAGGCGATCACCGCCACGGCGATGGACTATTTCGGCGTCGGAGCTTTGCTGGCCCTCGCGCTGGAGCAGGGGATGAAGGCGGGCGACAAGCGGCTAACTCGTGCAGCTTGGCTCGCGTTCTTCGGCTACGCGGTGATCTATTTTTTCAATGTGACTGCGAGCCCGTTGGCAGGATTCTGTTATATCCAACAGACATTGGTCTCGCTCGCATTTGCGGGGCTGATCTCCTCCACCCTGGCGGGCTTCGGCGGAGTTCGGGAAAAAATCTTGGATCATCCTGCGGTGCAACACATCGGCCGCTTGAGCTTCGGCTTGTATTTATTTCACACGCCGGTGCCGTTGTTCCTCGGCTTTGTGCTGCCGTGGTTGTGGCTTCTAACTGGACCTTGGCAGGTGTTGCGGTTGGCTGTCTTCGGCATCACCTCGTGGGGGCTGGCTTGGCTGTGTTGGCGGTTTCTGGAATCGCGGACGGCCCACCCTAACAAGCATGCTGTTTCAAGCTCGCGAGGTCGATGAACTCCAACGCCGACTCGTGGGTCGCCTCTAACACCACGCTGGGTGCGAACCCGGCCTCGAAGGCTTCCTGCCAGCGGGCGGCACACAGGCACCATTGATTTCCCGGCTTGAGGCCGGGGAAGCCGTATTCTGCACGAGGCGTGCTCAGGTCGTTGCCGTTGAGTTTTGAGAACTCAAGAAACGGCTGGGTCACTCGCACGCAGACCACATGCACGCCGTGGTCGCCAGCACCGCTGCGGCAGCAACCGTCGCGATTCCAGCCGGTGAGTGGCTCGAGCGAGCAAGTTTGCAGGACGGTTCCGAGGACGTTGCGGGTTTCGATAGCCATGGCGGCAAGATACGCAGAAGCCGTCACTCGTCCAGTGGCAGCAATGCACCTCGATTGGGGATAAGTCGTGATAGAAGAGTTTGACCACGGATTTCACGGATGATCACGGATAAGAGGCTACCCAATGGCGCGCTTTTTTAAATTTGCTCGATCGGAGTTGAGGTTATTGCGGAAGCGACTGCCCTTAACAACTCTTCATCCGTGATCGTCCGAGCAATCCGTGGTTAGAAAATCTTTCCTTCTCGCCCAGGGAGCCAGCCAGCCTTGCACCGCGGCTGTCCAACTGCCACCTTTTCTCCGCATTGGATTCTGCATGGAAAAACGACTTGCCCGAGGGATTCGACCCGATGACGGCGAAGGAGCTGAGGCAGAGTCTGCGTCGCGGCAGTTTCGTCTATCCGTTTCTAGCCATCCAGTTATTCGCGGTGGTGGCGATGGCGGTGGAGTTCCAGTTAGGCCACGCGGCGGAGAGCACGCCCTACGCCGGGATGTTGAATCTCTGGCTGCTAGGGACTTCCGGCCCGTTCTGGATGGTCGTCGCCGCGATCTGCCTCGTCATCATGCCACTGGGCGGGGTGATCTTGATGGGCCAGGAACTCGAAGAAGGAAATCATGAATTGCTGCTCCTCACCAAGCTGGACCGCTGGAAAGTCGTTAGCGGGAAATTTATCACGCTGTGGGGACTTTGCGCTCTAACGTTTGTTTCCCTGCTGCCCTATGTGGTGGTGCGCTACATGGTCGGCGGCATCGAGTGGTGGCACGAGGCGGCCTGCGCCGCGACGGTGTTAGGCGGCTCCGCGATGGTCAGCGCGGGGGCCATCGGCGCATCTGCCTTCAAGCGGATCGGCGCACGGGTGGCGGTGCTCGCGTTGTTTTTCCTGTCGATGTTCGCGGGCTGTGCCGCGCCGCTGTTCGGCATCGGCGCACAAACCAGCGGCTGCGGCTGGCTCTATCACATCACCGCTCTCACGGCGGTGATCGCCTACACGCTGGTCGGCCTGGCGCTCGCCCGCTCGCGGTTGCGCTTGTCCGTCCTCGCCTACGAGATGAACCCTAGCGGAATGATCCTTGGGTTGATCGTGTTCGCGCCGTTCGTCCTCGGGTTGGTGACGGCGGTCACCGTCGGCTGGGGTGGCGCACTGGGATTGGTCGGCCTCGCGATCATCGCAGTGAAGATGGATCTCACGCCGAAAGCGCCGAAGTGGATGCCGCCACCGATGCCCAATGTGCCGCCGCCGCCGGAGGACGGTTAGGACGCCACGCTTGCGCCGCGGGCCGTTTTCTCCGTGCTAACAACTAGGCGCTTCGTCGGCACGAAGGGCGTGATCAGTGAGGCTTGGAAATCAAAAACCTCGGAGAAATCTTCCTTCTTGTCTGAGTCTTGTTTGCCGAACACTTGCTCCTCGATGAGGTGGAAAACCATGTCGCCCAAGTCCTGGCATTTGCGGATGCTCCACTCGTTCATGAGGGTGGATGCCATCGGCCCGAATTGTTCGAGCGCGTAGTCCCGGCAGCCGACTAACAACTCCGGCCCGCTGACATGCCGCGCTTGGCCACCGTTAGATTCGGCGATCCGCTTGAGCGTGAAATCCAAGGCGTCCTTGAGGAAAAAATAAGCATGAGGATCGAATCGTTTGTCGCGCTTCAAAATGGAAACGACGGATTGTTCGAATTGCATGGCTTGCATGGCAGCGAACGTGCCGCAACGGCAAGGCGGTGTCAAAGCGCTTCGAAACTTCGTTCAATTTCGTGGCAGCAGTCAGCCTTACTTCGCCCACTCGGCGCGGGTGAAGACGACGCTCTCTTTGATCTTCGGGACGCTGTCTAACCAATCGTTTTCATGCTCGATCGAGAAGTGGCCTTTGAAATTCTGTTGCTTTAACTCGGCGATGCACGCGGCCACATCGACGACACCTTGGCCGGCAGGAACGACCACCCCTTGTGGGCCGAACTCGGACTTGTCCTTGAGGTGTACGCTGATCACGCGGCCCTTGAGGATGCGCAAGCAGTCGATGGGTTTCAGGCCCGAAGTACACCAGTGACCGAGGTCGGCGCAGGCTCCCATGCGTGGATCGCGGCTCTCGACCACGCCGCGGATGTAGAGCGGATGCCAGACCTTGTAGTCGGGCTTTGCCATCGAGCCGCCGTGCTCATGGAAGGCCACCTTGATGTCGAATTCCTTGACCGCTTTTTCCCAATCCGCCACCAGCTCGGTGGACTCTGTGCAAACGCAGTAGAGGCCCATTTTTTTGGCAAACTCCATGATTTTGGTGATCTCGGCGGCGTTGTTAGCTTTCACCA
>JAYTEI010000079.1:0-1794 GCA_043735445.1 Akkermansiaceae bacterium
CTCCACAACCAGGACGAGATCACCAAGAAGGACATCCGCCTTGGGGCGACCGTGCTGATCGAGAAGGCCGGTGAAATCATCCCAGCCATCGTCAAGGTGATCCGCCATGCCGAGGGCGCGGTTCCATTTTCCCTCTACGACAGCGTCGGGGGAAAATGCCCGTCGTGCGGCGGGCCGATCTCGCAGGAAGAGGGCTTCGTCGCGTGGCGTTGCACCAATTTCGAATGCCCCGCGCAGGCCGTCACCAGCATCAAGCACTTCGCCGCCCGCAAGGCGCTCGACCTGGATGGTCTCGGAGAAATCGTCGCCGAGGCGCTCGTCCGTCACGGCCATTGCCGCACGCCGCTCGATCTCTTCAAGCTCACGGAGGATACCCTCGCGAATTTGAATCTCGGCACGGAAGAAGCCCCGCGCCGCTTCGGCGAGAAGAATGCGACCAAGGTTCTGGCAGCCCTCGAAGCGGCAAAAGCCAAGCCCCTCCACCGCTGGCTGTTCGCCATGGGCATCCGTCAGTTAGGAGAATCGGCGGCCAAGGAACTTACCCGCCTACATCGCACCATCGCTGAAATCGCAAATTCCGAAATCCTGGCGGAACTGCTGCGCGACACCCGCGCCACGGCCAAGAAGCAGAACGAATTTCTCGCGAAATACACCATCACCGGCGACGTCGGCCCCGCAGTCGCGGAAACAATCATCAGCTTTTTCAAATCAGACGCCGGCCGGCACGTGATCGCCCGCCTCGCCGAACTCGGCATCGATTCGGTTTCCGAAAACTACCTGCCGTGCGCCGCCGAGGCCGATCTATCAGCACTGCCGCTTGCCGGGAAAACCTTCGTTATCACCGGCACGCTCACTATGGATCGCGACGCGATGAAGGAGCTGATAGAAAGCAAGGGCGGCAAGGTCAGCGGTTCGGTTTCCGCAAAAACCAGCTACGTCCTCGCCGGCGAGGGCGGCGGTTCCAAACGCGACAAGGCGGAGAAGCTGGGGGTGGCGATTCTCGACGAGGAAGCCATTCTCAAGATGATGGAGGGCGGATGAAATGGCTAGCGCTTGGTTTCCTGTTATTGGCAGGTTGTCAGAAATCCTTACGGCCGCCCATGACCGTCGAAGCGTATGTCTGGCAATCGCCCGACCGACCTGAAGTCCAGCAGGCGATGGCGATGGCCGCGGGTGTGGTTTCCAAGCTGCATGTCCGCGCCGCGGAGCTGAAGTGGACCGGTGGGCGTTTCGAGACCCGGCGATCCCTGACACAACTCCCCTTACCCGGATGCGGTCTGGTCGTGAGGATCGGAGCATCGGCATCGCAACTCGAATGGACGCCGGAGCAGATCGAAGCGGTGGTGGAGGTTTTCCGCGAGTTTGCACAACTCAAGCCGTCGGAAATCCAGTGCGACTACGATTGCCCGCAAAAGCGTCTGGGCCGCTACCGAGTGTTGTTAGACGCGCTGCAATCCGCTGTCGGGAGCGTGCCGGTTTTGCCAACCACCTTGCCATCATGGCTCGGAGAACCGGAGTTCAGGAAATTGGTCGAAGGGCGCGGTGGCTACGTCCTTCAGGTTCACTCGCTGCAACTGCCGAAACGTTCCGGCGAGTCCGTCGTGATTTTCAATCCAGACGCCGCGCGAGCGGCGGCGAAAAAAGCTTCGGTTCTGGACGTGCCGTTCCGCATCGCGATGGCGACTTATGGTTGTGAAGTTCGTTTCGGGCCTGATGGGAAAGTCACCGATGTGATTTCCGAGGATGCCTCCGCTGCCAGTGCGGCGGAGAGGAGTTTCGCGCTGGCGGATCCGT
>JAYTEI010000080.1:0-4119 GCA_043735445.1 Akkermansiaceae bacterium
GCCTTCATGTTTGGCATCGCCGCCATGGCCTCCATCGGCCTGCCCGGCCTCGCCAATTTCTCCGGGGAAATCCTCGTCTTCCTCTCCGCCTTCAGCAGCTACAACGGCACCGCTGGCCTGGGTCCCGTCCAGATCGCGTGCATCCTCTCCATCTGGGGCGTGGTGATCTCCGCCGTTTACATGCTCCGCGCCTATCGGAGCATTTTCCAAGGCCCCGCCGTGAAAGCCACAGAATCCGCCGCCGACCTGACACTGGCGGACCGCATTCCGGCGACGCTGCTGGTTCTCGCGCTCTTCGCAGTGGGTCTCTATCCGAACCTGCTGCTCAATCTTCTGAAATATGTCCCATAGGACCTATAAGACCTATTCCTTTCCATTATGCCCGCCTACTACCTCGAAGCTCTAACCGTCACCCTCGGCATCGTCCTGCTCATGGCCGAAGCGTTTTGCTCGTGCAAAACCAAAGCCTGGGTCGGCATCTCCGCCGTCATCGGGCTCGCCGTCATTCTTGTTCTAACTTTCATCGCCATCGGACCCGACGCGAAGCCAGACGCCGCCTGGGCCAAGTGGCCATTGTGGAACTTCTACAACTTCGACCCCCTCGCCAGATTCTATAAAATCTTCGCCCTCGTCACCACGATGCTCGTCCTGCTATTGGCGGTCGATTACCGCAAGATCCTCGCCCGTTTCACCGAATCCCCGGACTCGGAAAACGGCACCGGTGAGTTCTACGCGCTCCCGGTCTTCGCCTGCGCCGGCATGATGTGGCTAGCCTCCGCCAAGGACCTGGCCGGTGCTTTCGTCGCCCTCGAACTCGTCACCGTCACCTTCTACGTCCTCGTCGCTTACATGCGCCGCAACGTCGGCTCGCTCGAAGCCGGCGTGAAATACCTTATCCTCGGCGCACTCAGCACCGGCTTTCTGGTTTACGGCATCGCCTGGGTTTACGGCTCGCTCCACACCATGAACCTCGACGCCATCGGCGTCTTGCTCCAAGGCGAATCCGCCAGCCAGATCCAGCTAACACCGCTGTTGTTCGGCGTCGCCATGGTCATGGTCGGCCTCGGTTTCAAGATCGGTGCGGTGCCGATGCAAGTCTGGATCCCCGACGTCTATCAGGGTGCCCCCACCCCCATCACCGCGTTTCTATCCGTCGGCTCGAAAGCGGCCGGATTCATCCTGACCATCCGTTTTCTAACGCCATTTCTGGAAAGCGACCTCACCCGCGGGCCGGTCGTCGCGCTGCTGCTGATCCTCGCCTGCGCCACCTTGTTGTTCGGAAATCTCGCCGCCATCCCGCAGACCAACTTCAAGCGCCTGCTTGCCTATTCGTCGATCGCCCACGCCGGCTTCCTGATCCTCGCCCTCGCCGCCTGGAAACCGGAAACCGCGCTATCGGAAGGGTCCGCCAAAGTCGTTTCCTTCTACCTCGCCACTTATCTGTTGATGACGCTCGGCGTGTTTTTCGTTCTCGCCCAAGTCCGCATCCAGCGCGATGGCGAGATGATCAAGGACTTCAACGGTCTCGGAAAAACCAACCCGCAGCTCGCGCTGGCGCTCACCGTGCTGCTCGCCGCCCTGGCCGGCATCCCTCTAACCGCCGGATTCATCGGCAAGTTTCTCGTCTTCTCGCTCGCCGTCGAGGCCAAGCTGTGGTGGGGCGTCGGCATCGCCTTCATCGCCGCGGCCGCAGGGTTCTACTACTATTTCAGCGTCATCCGCGCCATGTGGTGGGCCGCCCCGGCCGATGACAAAGCCATCGTCCTGCCACCGATCAGCAAGGCCTGCATCGCGGTCCTAACCATCGCCGTGCTGGTGCTCGGCTTCTGGCCGCAGCCGATCTGGGCTCTGCTCAAGTGATCCTATCCGGGATCAGGCCAAACGCGGTTCCAGCTTGCCGATTTCGCCCTCGATCGCTTCCAACATGGCCGCCTTGCCGAAGGGTTTGGCAAGCGTGCGACAAGCGCCGAGCTTGCTGGCCGCGCGCAGGTAGCAATCGGTGCCACCTTTCCAGCCACCACCGGACATGGCGATGATCCCGATGTCCGGCTGGATCTCCTGCAACGCGACGATGGTTTCAAATCCATCTTTCTGCGGCATGATGAGATCGATCATGACCAGATCGAAATGATTCGCGGTGGCCAGCTCGATCGCCTCTTCGCCGTTGGAGGCGGATTGCACTTCATAGCCTTCGGCAGTCAAAGTTTTCTCGAGGACGAAGCGAATCGGATACTCGTCATCAATAATCAGGATTCTGTTATTTGGTTTCATGGGTGGTGGTTGTTCGAGGACTCCGGGGAGAGAAAGCAACCGATAGCGTTCCCCGTGTATTTCAGCCCGACGACCGCGTCAAGCCGTGGAGATCACGCGTCGCGTAACCGGAGGGAGATCCTAGCTTTCCATTTTCGGATCCAGCGCCTCCGCGCCATCACTTTTCCTGATCGATCACCTGCCTGAGCGCGATCAGGAGAGCTTCCGCGGTGAACGGTTTATCCAAGAAGCAGCAGACACCGGATCCGGCCGCGCGGGCGAGGTTGCCGTCGGTCGCAAGACCGCTGGCGGCGATGATCCGCACCTCGGGGTTTATTTCAAGCAAGGCTTGGAGGGTCGCCGGGCCGTCCATCACGTGCATCGTCATGTCGGCAAGGACGACGGCGATCTCCTGGCTGTGGGCGGCATAGACCGCGACGACTTCCGCACCATCGGCGGCGGGCACGACGCGATAACCGAACGCTTCGAGTGTCTGCCGGGTAATTTCCCGCACGGAGGCTTCGTCATCGGCGACGAGAATGAGCTCGCCTTGACCGCGCGGCATGGTGGCCGCCAATTCCGCCGCAGGGGAGTGAGCTTCGGTCCACGCGGGAAGATGGATTTTGAACTTGGTGCCGGTCCCTGGCGTGCTTTCGACCTGGATAGTGCCGGCGTGTCTCTTGACGATGGCGTGGGTGGTGGACAGGCCAAGGCCCGTCCCATTGCCGATTTCCTTGGTGGTGAAAAATGGATCGAATATTTTTTCGATTCGCTCGGGCGGCATGCCAGTGCCGCTATCCGCGACTTGAACCAAGACGTATGGTCCGGGCCGGAGGTCAGGATCCATGCGGACGTCGCTTTCATCGAGCATGAGGTTTGCCGCAGAGAGCGTGAGAGTGCCGCCATCCGGCATGGCGTCGCGGGCATTGACACAGAGGTTGAGCAGGACTTGGTGGAGCTGCGTCGGATCACCCGAAACCGTCCATAAATCCGGTTCCATGATCGACCTGACCTCAATGGATTTGGCGAAGGTCTCGTTGACGATCATTGCGATTTCCTCGATCAGTTGCCGGATCTGCACCTCGATGCGCTCGCCCTCGACGCCGCGGGCAAACAACAACACTTGATTGACCATGTCCGCTCCGCGGTGGGCGCTGGCACCGACGATCGATAGCAATTCCTGGCTGGCGGAATCGGGGAATTTCATTTTTAGCAAATCGAGCGACATGATGATCGGAGCCAGCACGTTGTTCAGGTCGTGGGCGATGCCACCGGCCAGCGTGCCGATGCTCTCCATGCGCTGGGCGCGCTGAAACTGCAGTTCGAGCGCCTTGCGCTCGGTGAGGTCGAGCACGAAGCAGACGCCTTCGTCCGGATTGTATTCGAAAGCCGCCGCGCCCACCAGAACCGGCACGCGCGTGCCGTCCTTGCGGAGGAATTCCTTTTCAAACGGCGTGCAGACGCCGTTGGCCGCCAGTTCCTTTAAACAGCGTCGGTCATCGCCGGCGAATTCGGGCGGAGTCATGGCCACCCAGTTCAGGCGTCCGGCTTCTAGGTCGTCACGGCTGTGGCCGACGATTTTCAGGAACGCGTCGTTGGCCCCGGTGATCCCGCCATTTGTCATGCGGAAAACGACGCCCTGGGCGTTGGATTCGACGAGCCTGCGGTAGCGTTCCTCCGCCTGCCTGCGGCGGGTGATATCGCGCACAATCGTCACGATGTAGTCGCGGTCGAGACTGACCCATTTCGAGTTGTACTCCACGGGAAACAGCTTGCCGTTCTTTTTCTGATGGTAGCTTTCGCCGCTGAGGGAACCGGTGAGGCGGATGGCTTCCGCTATTTCCGCCCACTTTGCTTCGGTCACCGTCG
>JAYTEI010000081.1:0-8949 GCA_043735445.1 Akkermansiaceae bacterium
ACGGCGGCGTCGAGCTTGCCGTCGCGGTTGAAGTCGGCGAGTTCGATATCGAACGGCCAGCCTGCGGTGGCGGTGGTGCGGCCGCGGTCGAGGAACGAGCCGTTAGGCACGCCCGGTCCACTGCCGAGCGGATCGGCGGTGGCGAGGGTGTTGTTATCGCCATCTTCGTTGGTGAAACTGCTAACTCCGACGACGATGAATTCCCCGACAAATGGCGCGGCCAGTGCGTTTCCGGCCCGATCTGTGACCGCGGTGCCGACGGTGAGGCGGTAGCGTCCGGGTGTTAGGACGGTGTTGGTTAAGTTAAAGATCGCGCGGCGGTCATCGGTGAAATCCGCTAGAGACAAGCTGACTTGGAGGTCGCCCGGTGTGCCGAAAGCATCATCTGCCCCGGCCCCGACCAAGGTGACCGCACCGGGGGATGCGAGGGTTGCGGAAATGATTTCCTCAGAAAAACTCACCCACAGTTGCGGATAGAGTCCGTCGAGGGTGAATGGGAGCGCGGGCGTGTAGCGTTCGATCCCATAACTCCCAACGAAAGTGCCGAATCCATTGCTATCCGCGCCGAAGCGACTGGAGCCGTAGTAGCTTGTTAGGCCGGGTTTGATCGTCACCTTGACCGCGCCGATTTCTCCGGGGAGCAGCACGCCAGCGTGAACTGCCGCTTTGGCTATGCTTGAGTCGTCGGTATAAACGTCGGTTCCCCAGATCGAGCCGCCGGCAGTTCCGGTGACGGTATAATAATAGGACTGCCCGTTATTTCCGCGCAGCGCCGACATGTTTCCTGGGGCTTGGGTGGTGCCGTTGAATAAATGGCCGGACGCGGGGATCGGTTGCACAGCGACGACTGCCGGCGCGACTGTGTCCGCGATGGTGCCTCGCAACAAGTAGGTGGCGTGCAACCCTTGTGAGGCGTAAACCGACACGGTGGCTGCCGGTGATCCTTCCCGCAATGGAGTTCCGCTGACCGGAGCCGCCGTGGCGGAAACCAACTCAGCGGTGGTGGCTCCTGCGCTTTCGTCAAACGGCAGATAAGCCACCAGCCCCGGCTCGTTGCCGACTAGCGGATTGTCGAGATTGCCGCTGATTTCGACGGCGGTGCGGGCGACGTTCCAAATCCTGAACTCGTCGATGGAGCCGCGCAGGGCACCCGCGTAGCCGGTGGCGATGGTCGCATCGAGCGTGCTAACGGAAGCGGCGGGATAGGTGGCGTTAGTTTCCGCATTCAACTTGCCGTCGAAATACCAGCGAAGCTTGGCGGGTGAGGCATTTAAATCCCGGACCAGCGCGACGTGTTGCCAACGTCCGGCCTTTAATGCGGCTCCGCTGGTGAAGGTCTGAAAGGGATTGGTGTTGCCGCCGCCGGTGCCGTAGAAATAGTTGACGGTGCCGTTAGTTTCAATGGTGATCGTGCCCTCACCCGCGTATGCCTTGGCATAAGGATTCTGGCGGGTATTGAAATCATCTGGCTTGATCCAAAACTCGATGGTTTGAGAACCAGTGATCTGAAGCGTGCTGGGATTTCCCAAGTTCACGCGATCGCTCCCGCCGAGGAAGTGGAGATTCCTTCCTTGCAGAGCAGGCACCCGCAGACGGATCCGGTAGCGGCCGGTCTGCGTCACTGGATAAGTTAGGCTGGTCCCCGTCGCAGTGGCCAGCGGGGCGGTGTCCGCGTCCTTGAACAATCCGAGCTCAGTGCCAGCGACTGTTAGGGTGGATTCGGTCGGCGCATCGAGCGAAAAATTGATGGAACTGCCAGGGTCAAGGGTGCCCAAATCATGCCAGTCATCATCGCGATCCAAGATTCCTGCGGCGGCGGCGGCAAATCCGCCCGCTTGGGAAACGTAGCTGACGTCACTGGCGAGGGTGGCTAGATTATTGTCCTCTAGTTCCAGTCCGACTCCCCTTCCAAGCAGTGCTTGCAGGGAAAATGCAGAGGCTGAGTTGTTGCTAAATACGGTTACTTTGAAGACGCCTGGCGACTGGAATTGGAACGCTTGAAGCGTCACCTGCCCTTCTGGGCTACCGCCCACTTCGGCCAAGGAAACTCCGGTGGAGGTGGACACGCGTATCCGAGGATAACTGTTTGCAAACGCGGTGGTGGTGACGGCGAAGGTCGCGCGGTCACCGGCTTCCGCATTCACCAGCCAAGTGACCCCATTGTTAAATCCGGTGCCGGTGTAGGCACTATCTTTCTGGGCCGACAACAAGCCCGATGAGGGTGGCGATTCCTGCAAGTTGAGGAATTCCTGGCCCACCGCCGTTTGCAAATGGGCACAAAAGGCAACAATGCCTACCGACAATAACAATGTTTTCATAGCAGGGGGGGCTTAATAACGGGAATTACTAAAAGTAATTCGGCATTCAAATTATGAACTCTCGAAAAGACAAGGATCAAATTCATTCTTCCCTGATTTTATATAGTAAAACAGCCCGCTGCATGTTGCATGAGCCAGTTACAGGAAGGCTCAGGGTGAACTATACATTCAGGTAAATTTAATCGTTAAGTTATCTACCAGATCTATATCTTCGCTGGCAGCTCATCACTCAGTCACGGCTGAAATGATCCCAACCACCGCTGAGCGAGTCACTTGTGTGGAGGCCGGTGAGTCTGCCGATGCAGGTGAGGCCCGGAAATGCCGTGGGCCAAGCAGCCAGCAGCTCAGGGACGCGGGCTGACTCCATGGCGAACAAGATTTCAAAGTCCTCGCCATCGCCGAGCGCCTGTGCCGGAATGCAGCCGGGAGTGAGCGGCAAGCTGGATTCCTCGATCACATAGCCGCAGCCGGAAGCCGCTGCTAGGCGCGGAAGATCCTTTGCCAAGCCATCGGAGAGATCCATCATCGCCGTCGGCTTGAAGTGGGCTACCAGCCAGTCCGTCTCCACCATGCGCGGGGTGAAATCGAGGTGCTTGCCGAGGATGGAGCCACCGAGCCGGCCGGTGACTAACAGTGCATCGCCAGGCCGTGCGGTGGAGCGCAGGACTAACTGATCGCGGCCAACCGTGCCGGTGGCAGCGATGGAAATGACAACAGCGGAACTGCTAGGGACGCTGGACGTTTCGCCGCCGGCAACGAAGCCGCCGAATTTTTCCAAGCAAGCGCCAATGCCGCGATAGAGATCTTCCACCCACGAGACGGCGGTTTCCGGCGGGAGGGCGAGGGTGATTAGAAAATGGCCTGGACGCCCACCCATGGCGGCGAAATCCGAGACCACGCGGGCTGCGGCCTTCCACCCGACGGCTCGGGCCAGTGCGCTGGGGAGGAAATGGACATGCTCGACGAGTGCGTCGGTCTTGAGCAGCAGCAGGGTTTCGCCGCCGTGATCGATCACGGCGCAATCATCGCCCGGCTGGGCTGCGGGGGCCGAGTCACGCGGCACCAGGCCGACCAGCCGATCTATCAGGGCGTCCTCGCCGATGTCGCGCAGCGTTTTCACGGCGTGACATCGAGCGGGAGGTCATAGAAACGGGCGGCCATTTGGATCGCGACGGTCGCTCCGTTGAAGCAGAGATGGACGGCGATGGGTGCCCACAACGAGCCGGTTTTTTCGTAAATGAAGACCAGCACGCAGCCGAAGATAAACAACGGCAGCAGCGCGGCGATGCTACCATGAGCGGCGGCGAAAACGAGCGCTGAACAGACCGCCGCTGCCCACGGACCCGCGAATCGTTTAGTGGCCGAGTAGAGGTAGCCGCGGAACACGATTTCCTCACAGAACGGCGCCGCGATGACGGCCGCGAAGGCCATCAATCCGAGGATGACCGGGTCGTTAGAATCTTGAAGAATTTTCACCGTGTCTTGCACCGTCTCGACGCCAAGTGATTCGATCCACTGCATGAAGCCGGACGCTTGAAGTCCCCCGAAAAACGACCACATGACCAACACCGCGACGGGCGCAATTAGAAACCCCCAGCGCCAGCCCGGCCATCTCAAGCCGAGCCATTCGACCGGACGGATGCGGCTGATCACAAATGCCGTGACGATGCCCGCGAGGATGAACTGGAAGCCGATCGATGAGATCAACCCGACGGGATCCAGCACCGGTTCAGCCTTGCCGGAAGACTTGACGGAGCCGCCAACCAGGCCGAAGAAAAGCACGAAAATGAAGCCGATCCCTAGCAAATCGAGTGGCCGATAGAACCAGACAGGAACTTTTCCCACCGGCAGCGGCGGCGGCAGGGTTGGCGCTAACGGAGGCTGGTAAGGTGAGCCGTTATCCTCAGGCGCAGGCTCGACCACCGGAAGCGCCACAGCCGTATTTCCGAACCACATTCGCGCTGTGGCCGTGAGGGCAAAAATCCCGAAGGCCGTGCTGAAAGCGGCGGTGATAACGAATTCCGTAGGGTCTGGCATGTGGAAGTGGAGGCGCGGCCACCCTGCGACGGCCAGTGCCAACTCGCCACTGTAAAAAATCGGCGAATTTGGCCCGCAGTGGGTTGAGGAAAATCAGGCAAGTCTTGCCAAGCTCCAGAATTTGGAAAGGCTCACGGCCTATCGAAAAGGCAAGGGCAGACAACATCCACCGAGGAAATCCTTACCGCGCGATTTTGCGCCGGGAATACCCCGAGCCATTGATCGCCTTGCTGGCCTTCATTTTGGGAATCTGGCTTTGGGATCATTACTTCGGCAAAACCCAAGGCTATCCGCCAGGCACCGAGGAGATCGCGCTGGTAAAAATCGACCGCGACTTGCGGCTTGCGGAGGCGATGCACGAAGATCCAGCGTGGCTGAAATGGCTAGCCGGCGCGGACGACGCGGTGGTGGTGCGGCGGGAAGCGCTGGAGGTTTTCAGAAAACTCGCGGCGGAAAAGGCGCTCACCCCGCAAGGCTTGGAGGCGTTTGCCATCGTCAAGGCGGAGCAAGATAAATTGCCGCTCCGCGAGGTGCTCGGGCAAGTCCTGAACGGCCAGATGATTTCAGATTTCGAGACCACCTCGGAGGATCTCGCAAATCATCGGGGCACTTGGTGGCACGCGAAATTAATCGAATCCTGGCAGCAAATGATGCCGCCCGCGTCGCATTGGCAGCAGGCGTATGGCGCGGATCTGATCCAACTCAGAACCCGCGCGGTGATGGCGAGATCGGCGGTCTGGCTGCTAGGACTGGTGGGCCTAGCCTGTCTCCCGCAGGCTTTGCGGTGTTTGAAAAAAGGCGTGTTTGCCATGCCCACGGGCTACGCCGGAGCTTGGCCATTGCCCTTGGGATTGGTCGTTTTCCTAGTCGCCACCTTGGCGTGGATCGGCTTCACCATGACTCTAGAACTTGGGATCAGCAGCTTGCCCGGACTGCATCCCGCCTTTGGGATTCTCCTCGATTCTGCCGCCCGGATGTTGCCCTCGTTGATCGCGCTCGCCTTGCTTTTCCGCAGACCCAGCCACGCCGCGCGGGTGTTAGGGCTGGAGCGGCGGATCTCACTGACAGTGGTGTTAGGGATGTTTTCCCTGCTGATGATTCTCGACCAAGTCCTGCGCTGGGCGATGGCTGGCGCTGGCCTGAACAACCCCGGCGGCGGACTGAGTCTCGGCGATGCCGGGCTGTGGGGACTCAGCTTTGCCGTGATCTCGGCCTGCTTGCTAGCCCCAGTGGCTGAGGAAATCCTCTACCGCGGAGTGCTCTTCGGCTCGGCTCGCAACCGGCTGGGCGTGGTGCCCGCCGCGCTGCTGTCGTCGGCAGTGTTTGCGATCCTGCATTTCTACGATAGTTACGGCCTGGTGAGCGTGGGGGTCTTCGGGTTTTCCTGCGCCTTGGTCTATGCTGGCACTGGCTCGCTCAGCACGGTCATCGCGCTTCACATGCTCTATAATACCGCGATCAAGATCCCGGAGTGGATCGTCTATCACGCTCCGCTCAGGTGACCGAGGCAGTCATTTCTAACAGTCAGCCGGTCCGGACGTGACAGTAAAACGCCGCGACCATCCGGCGGGTGCCGTCCTCACCGCACGCTTCCATCACTCCAGCTTGCTTCATGCCGCAGACTGATTCCGGTTTATCCGCCAGCGGGCAAGATCCATTTCGACTCCGCAAGGTTGGATCAATAAACTTGAAATCAAAGGTTCGTTGCGCTTAGCCTCCCGCGCCTGCTAGATGTATCCCCTTATTCCATGAGCGATTCCCATGAACCTGCCGGCTTTCTAGCGCCTGAGCCTGCCGATCTCGCACCGCTGTTTCCGGGCTACGAAATCCAAGGACTCATCGCCACCGGCGGCATGGGTGCCGTCTATTGCGCAGTGCAAAAATCCTTGGACCGCACCGTCGCGCTGAAAATCCTGCCCATGGAATTCAGCAAAGACGCTGCATTTTGCGCCGGATTCGAGGCTGAGGCCAAGGCCATGGCCCGCCTCAATCACCCGAACCTCATCGGCGTTTACGACTTCGGCGAGGTCGGCGGGATGCTCTACATCATCATGGAATTCGTCCCCGGGAAATCCATTTACCACTCGGCTTACGGCATCGCCATTGACCAAAAGGAAGTCATCCGCCTCGTCTCCGGCATCTGCGACGGACTCGCCCATGCCCACGAGAACGGCATCATCCACCGCGACATCAAGCCGTCTAACATCCTGCTCGATCTCAATGCCCAGCCCAAGATCGGCGATTTCGGCCTGGCCCGGCCCATCGAGCGCAAAGTCGAGGAGGGCGAGGAAATCTTCGGCACTCCGCACTACACCGCACCCGAGGTGGTGAACCATCCCAACTCGGTGGACTTCCGGGCGGATATTTTTTCCGTCGGGGTGCTGCTGCACGAGCTTCTAACGGGCAAGCTCCCCGCCAGCGATCCGCGGCCCGCCTCGACCATCGTCCGCTGCGATCCCCGCTTCGACACCATCGTCCGCCGCGCCACCCAGCCACTGGCGGCGGCCCGCTACTCCAGTGCCAAGGAAATTTCGCATGACCTGCAAGTCATCGCAGCCTCGCTCGTGGCGAAAGCCCCCGGCACCGCAGCGCTGGCCGTTTCCCGCCGCGTGCATCCTGCCCGCCGCCCGGTCCCGGTTAGAGCTAAAAAATCATCATCCGCGCCGATGGTTTTGTTCCTTCTCGCAGCCGTGGCCGCCATCGCCGCGTATGCCTATCACTCGTCCTCACAGTCGGCCAAAGTCATCCCGACTATCGTGGTGGCTCCTCCCCCCACGACCCAAGACACGGAAAAGCCAACTGCCCCTGACCCAAACTCTATCCCCTTGCCGGATCCTGCTGACCAACCCTCCACCACCCCCGGCAGAGTCCCCGCTGCCGGAGCCGCCGTGGAACCCGATCTAGCTGACATTCCCGTCACCCCGGAGGTGATTGCGCCGAAATATGATGTCACCGCAACTTTCGGGCGTGCCCGCAAGATCATGCAGGACCGCACCAAGCCCGCCATCACCGTTTACCGCTCGGACCTCAAGGCCAATCTAGCAGGGCTGGAGCGCGCCCTCAAACGCGAGGTCCGCAAGGTGAACCTGAGCAACCACGACACGGATAAAGCCATCGAGAAAGTCATCGCCGCCTGGACCGCCGACGGCGGCAGAATCCCTGAGCAGATTGGCAAAAAACTCAGTGCCATTCCCGAGTCCGCCACCGTTTTCGCGGAAGCCGTCCAAAAGCAGACCAGCACCGATGACTCGCTCCAGTTAGAACTCTCCAAGCAGTCCGCCATCTACATCACCGGTCTCGAAAAACAAATCGAACGCCTCAAAGCAGACAACGACATCGGCGCGATCCAGCTCATCGAAGCTGAAATCAAGCAGACCAAAGAGTCCCCCAAGTATTTCTCGGAACTCATGCTGAGCGCCCCGTGAGGGAAAGCTCCATTTTTTGCGGCGTTGTCTAACTTCAATTCAATGAACGGCTCGATCAGCAGCTCGCCTTTAGAGCGGTGGGGTTAGCAACCAATTTCTTAAGAACCGGACCTGGCAGGCGGTTTTGAAATTACGGACCACTCCAGCCGGGTTATTTTTGGAAATCTATCAAAGGGTTTGACGCCGGAGCCGGAATCTATCAGTGGGTGAGGCGCAGTGCATCTCCGCCCGGAATTCAGAATTGTGACTTTTGCTTCCGGCATTGGCTGGCCGCGCGGGTATTGCGCGGCGCGCGGGGACTTGGGATGCCTTGCCAGCCATGCGACGGAAACCGGCTACCGGGCGGCAGGACTTGCCGACCGGCTCGATGTCGCACCGCGAATGTTGCTGCGGGCCTTTCGGGACGCATTCGGCATCGCCCTCAAGAACTGGCTGGTTCAGGTCAGGTCAGTTGAGGTGCGGCACCGCTTGCGCGGGTTCGAGAGTATCAAGGAGATCGCCGAGTCGGTCGGCTTTTCCCACGCCAAGGAACTGTCCCGGGAATTTCATGAAATCTATCAAATGACACCCACCAAGTTCCGCCTCCGCGAACGGCTTGCGAGTCAGGGAGTGGGGAGCAGGGAGCAGGGAGCAGGGACTGCTAGAGAGGGTGGCTGGGCGTGGCTCTCATGGAGCGCTGACTTCAGTCGGCGTGGTTGGAGACGGTTGATTTCATGACCGGCTCTTCTTGACGCGCATTTGCCGACCCAAGTCCGATATCAGTAAGGATTGGCCGTGAGGTGAATCCTCGTTCTTCCAGGCCAACGGCCTGAAACAAGCCAGCCCAGGGCATCGCCCTGGGTTTCCGGATCCCAAGAAATCCGCAAGCCCTGAAGGGGCGAAACAACGCGAAAGGCAAGGGATTGTATCGCCCCTTCAGGACTCTGAATTGATAACGCGCCCCTACCCGGGGCGTTGCCATGATCTTTATACACAAATCGTCGGCGGCGAGAACAAGGAGGGGCGATACGCGATCGCCCGGGTCAATGGGAGGACGATTGGAAGCGGGTAGCCTCACCTCAGCGGCGCTTCATTGGCAACGGCGGACACGTTCCGCCGCTCCTTGGTCAGACATTGGACCCAAGTCGGCGCGCCACGGCATCTGCCGCTTTTCGTTAGTTATTTCCATC